>JAGLBU010000154.1 GCA_023146575.1 Methylococcales bacterium | reverse complement strand
CCCATCACATCTCTTTCACGTAAAGTGAGCGGCAGAGTTTTATCTTGAATCGGGCTGCAAAGTTTGAAATTAGCCGCTTTTAAGCCTTTCAGGATTGAAGTAGATAATTCTAAATTACTAAAGCGTGTTTGAGTTAAGTGTGTATTGTTCATGGTGATAGGATAACTTAAAAACTAATTTGATTAAAATTGATTGACAAGATAACGCTAATTCTCCTATAGTCGCAGTTTTTAGAATTTCGGAGAAATAGTGTGAGCGACTTAGTCCTTTCTGTAACGGATAGTCAATTTAATGAAGTGGTTCTTCAGGCGAAAATGCCCGTATTAGTCGATTATTGGGCTGAATGGTGCGGCCCTTGCAAAATGATTGCCCCCATTTTAAATGAAATTGCAGATGACTATGCTGGTAAAATCATCGTTGCTAAGCTTAATATTGATGACAATTCTGATACCCCACAACACTATGGGGTTCGAGGAATTCCAACCTTGATGATTTTTAAAGACGGTGAAGTAGAAGCGACGAAAGTAGGCGCTTTATCAAAAAAAGAAATGTCCGTTTTTATTGAGGCGAATCTTTAATCTCACAGCTACATTCCATAAAATCAGATTCATCCGGGTTAAAATACTTGGACGGGTCTGGTTTTTGCGTTATAATTTCTAGTCACAATATATAGGTTGCGCTTCTTGTAGCCTTAACGCGCTAATCTACCATTATTCTTCTACTAATACCTAACAATCTAACTGAACAGGTTGTCACGGATTTTCCGCCGTTTTATATCCAAAAATTCCATATTATATGAATCTTACCGAGTTAAAGTTAAAAGCCATTGGTCAAATTATCGAAATAGCAGAGTCTTTGGGGTTAGAAAATGTTGCCAGAACTCGAAAGCAAGAGCTTATTTTTACTATTTTGAAAGCACAAGCAAAAAGTGGTGAAGATATTTTTGGCGATGGCGTTTTAGAAATATTACAAGATGGCTTTGGTTTTTTACGAACCCCTGGTTGCTCTTATTTGGCAGGGCCAGATGATATTTATATTTCCCCAAGTCAAATACGACGATTTAATCTTCGAACAGGAGATACCATCAGCGGTAAAATTCGTCCGCCTAAAGACAGTGAGCGTTATTTTGCGATGCTCAAAGTTGAAAAAATCAATTATGAGCCCCCTGAAAATGCCAAGCATAAAATTCTTTTTTCTAACTTAACGCCTTTATTTGCTAATCAGCGCTTTGTATTAGAACAGGGCAATGGAACCAGCGAAGATTTAACAGGTCGTATTATTGATCTGATTGCCCCGATTGGAAAAGGTCAACGGGGGTTAATTGTTTCGCCACCAAAAGCGGGTAAAACCATGATTTTACAGCATATTGCCCATGCGATTGCTGAAAATAACCCAGAATGTTATCTAATTGTTTTATTAATTGATGAGCGCCCTGAGGAAGTGACCGAAATGGAGCGTTGTGTTCGAGGTGAAGTGGTTTCAAGTACCTTTGATGAGCCTGCGACTCGTCACGTACAAGTAGCGGATATGGTAATTGAAAAAGCCCGCCGTTTAGTCGAACATAAACATGATGTGGTTATTTTGTTAGATTCCATTACCCGTTTAGCCCGTGCCTATAATATGGTCGCACCTTCTTCTGGTAAAATTTTATCAGGGGGCGTTGATGCCAATGCACTAGAAAAACCAAAACGTTTTTTTGGAGCGGCGCGTAATATTGAAGAAGGTGGTAGTTTAACCATTATTGCAACCGCCTTAGTGGATACAGGCTCTCGGATGGATGAGGTTATTTTTGAAGAATTTAAAGGCACAGGTAATATGGAATTGCATTTAGATCGAAAAATTGCTGAAAAACGCGTTTATCCTGCCATTAATATAAATCGTTCAGGGACACGACGTGAAGAATACTTGGTTGATCCAACTGAATTGCAACAAACATGGATATTGCGAAAAATATTGCAACCAATGGATGAAATGGCCGCCTCTCAATTTTTGTTAGGTAAATTAAAAGACTTTAAAACCAACGTCGATTTTTTTCTGTCAATGAAGCGACATTAAGCTTTTTGTCCTATTACGAACGTTAACAGCGTATGCAACTTATTTTATTTGGAACCTCCGCGTGTCACTTGTGTGAACAAGCCAATGAAATATTAGGAGGTGTTTTGATTCACTTTCCTAAGATTCGACTAGAATTAATTGATATTGCTGAGCAAATACAATGGCAAGCACGATATGCTGTGAAAATTCCTGTTTTATACGATGTTGATACGCAATCTGAGTTAAATTGGCCTTTTAATGAAACCGGTGTTACAACTTTTATAAACAAATTAAATCATGATTGAAAATTACAGAACCGAAAAAGACAGTATGGGGGCGGTAGAAGTTCCTTTTGATGCACTGTATGGCGCTCAGACTCAGCGTGCTGTTGATAATTTTCCTATCAGTGGTTTGAGGATGCCTGAAACGTTTATCAAAACCATTGCGTTGATTAAAAAAGTCGCGGCAACGGTTAATATCAAATTAGACCAATTGGATTCGGCAAAAGGACAGGCTATTATTAGTGCGGCAAATCTATTACTCGCGGATGAACACAGTGAGCAATTTCCTATTGATGTGTTTCAAACAGGGTCTGGTACTAGCACCAATATGAATGTGAATGAAGTGTTAGCGCATTTAGCGGCTAAAATTTCAGGATTATCAATTAGTGCTAATGATGATGTGAATCAGGGACAAAGTAGTAATGATGTGATTCCAACGGCGATTCATGTGAGTGCCAGTTTAGAATGTCAACGTCAACTAATCCCGAGTCTTCAACATTTAATTACGGTAATAGAGGCAAAAGCTGAAACAGTTGATACGATTACAAAAACAGGACGCACCCATTTAATGGACGCGATGCCTGTGCGATTGAGTCAGGAATTAAATGGCTGGGCCTTGCAAATTCGGAAAAGTATTGAACGTATTGAAGCCACATTGCCAAGGCTTTATCAACTTGCTCAAGGCGGAACAGCTGTGGGAACAGGTATTAATGCCCATCCTGAGTTTGCGCAAAAATTTGCAGATTGTTTGGCAATAGAAACAAAACTTCCTTTTAAACCGAATGAATCTTTTTTTGAAAGCTTAAGTTGCCAAGATACGATTGTTGAATTATCAGGGCAATGTAAAACCATTGCAGTTAGTTTGATGAAAATATCCAACGATTTACGTTGGATGAATAGCGGCCCTTTAACAGGACTGGGTGAAATAGAATTAAAAGCACTACAACCTGGTAGCAGTATTATGCCAGGGAAAGTAAATCCTGTGATTCCAGAAGCGGTAGCAATGGTCGCTGCACAAGTGATTGGAAATGATGCTACTATTACAGTGGCAGGACAATCAGGCTCGTTTCAATTAAATGTGATGTTGCCCGTTATTGCCTATAATATTCTACAAAGTATCCAGTTATTATCCATGGCGAGCCGTTTATTGGCAGAAAAAGCCATTGCAGATTTCACGGTACAAGAAGATCATTTACAACAAGCGTTGGCAAAAAATCCTATTTTAGTGACGGCATTGAATCCTATTATTGGGTACTTAAAAGCTGCTGAAATTGCAAAAGCAGCTTATAAACAAAAAAGACCTATTATAGAGGTTACACTTGAAATGACGGATCTAACGCGATCAGAGTTAGAAAAGCTTTTAGATCCTATGCATTTAACGAACGGTGGTGTGGAGTAAATTAAGGCGCTTTGGCTTTAACCTCTTCAAGCACTTTTGCTTCGGACTTCATAATAAGGGACGCAAGACAGTTACCGACATTTTCAGTGTAATTAATCCGTGCTTCCTGTAAAGCTTTGGGCGAGCCAAAACGTTTACTGAGCTCAATCATTGTTTTTTTAGGATCTTTTGCTTGAGAAATCGTGAGCATAGACGTGTAATTTTGAAAAGCTTCCATACGTGCAGGGTCAAAAGGAAATAACCCCGCCATTTTTTTAGACGTTAAATCGACTACGCAAGTCGTCATTTCTTGAGGGTCAATTTTATAATCTTTAAGGTCTTTTTCTTGTTGCATTTCGGTTAAGACCGTAGCTTCGTATTGATTTTGGTCACTACAGGCGCATAAAAGTAAAGGCAACAAAAGCAGGCTAAGTCGTTTTTTCATAATATTATCATTGAATAGGTTTGAATTAATTTATAATAGCAATAATATTATACGCAAATGGTCTGTTTTATGTTTAGCAAGTCGGATAAAAGAAGTATTTTCTATTAACTGTAAATTTTATATTTTTTGAAATCAGCCATGACCACTCAACGTCTTTTCGTGTCCAAATATTGTTTTAGACGATTTTTATCGCTGAAACTTCGAGTTATTTCAATTAAATATTCCCACTTAAACGTACATTTTCAATAAAAAGGAGGTTGTTTTTCAATGAAAAAAGCATTAGTTGTTGATGATAATAAAATAAACCGCCATTTATTGAATGTTTTATTGAAACGTAATGGTTATGAAGTGGTTGAAGCCGAAAATGGCTTGCAAGCGGTTGAAAAATTTATAGAACATGAGCCTTTTATTGTTTTTATGGATTTGATGATGCCTGTTATGGATGGAATTGAATCCTGCAAGCGCATCAAAGCCTTATGTGAGCAAACTGCCTTTGTGCCTATTATTTTTGTCACAGCCGTTTCAGATGATGTCAAACTCTCCGAATGTATTGATTCAGGAGGCGATGATTTCATTGTTAAACCCGTTGATTTGCGTATATTATTAGCGCGGATAAAATCAGTTGAACGCTTATCGATATTATACAGTCGTTATCATGCGATGGTCGCATCCACCCAAAGAGACCAAGAAGTTGCAAAAATGGTGTTTAATCAAGCTATTCTTGCTGACAGTCATCATAGTGGTGAAATTAAAACCTTACTTAAGTCGGCGGAAATGTTTAGTGGTGACATTTTTTTAAGTGCAATGGCACCTTCTGGCGAATTACATGTAATGTTAGCCGATTTTACAGGGCATGGGTTAAAAGCCGCTATTGGAGCACTTCCTGCTTCAAATGTCTTTAAAGCAATGATTGCAAAAGGCTTTACAGGCGATAAAATTTTAGCTGAGATGAATAATAAACTCAAACAGATACTGCCAATTGGAATGTTTATGGCGGTACAGTACGTAATTATTCGAAAAGAGCTTGATTATGCCTTGATTTGCAGCTGTGGAATGCCCGATGTGATTATCAAAGGGACTCATAAAATCAAGCAAAAAATTGCGTCGGCGATTTACCCTTTAAGCGTCACCGCTAATATAGATTACAAACCTTTGTTTGAAAAAGTTCCTATCCGTATTGGCGATAGTATTATCATGTTCAGTGATGGCGTTATTGAAGCCACTAACCCTCAAAAAGAGCTTTTTGGTCAACCTCGATTAGAAGCACTATTAGAATCTGATAGCCATCACGATGTTACGGTTGATACTGGAGAAGCATTAATGCAATTTTGTGAAGGCGGAAAAACAGAAGATGATATTAGTCTGGCGGAAATAATCTGTGCCGATGGTTTGTTTGAACAAACAGGAAAAACGGCAACCACAACATCTGAAAAATCTAAAACCATTGAAATTCAAACCAGCGATCAATGGGCATGGCATTATCAATTAACCTTAGCGGGAACAGAGCTTACCAATCAAGACCCTATTCCATTATTGATTACCCAGTTAAAAAATATGGAAAAGAAGCTGGAGGATCATTTACAACCTTTATATACTATTTTAACAGAACTCTATGTGAATTCCCTTGATCATGGTATTTTAAAATTAGACTCTACTTTAAAAAGTACCCCAGAAGGTTTTGGAAATTATTTTAATGAACGTGAAAAACGTCTAGCAACGTTAGCAACGGGTAATATTAGTTTTTCACTGAAAGGTTTTCGTAAAGACAAACAGCTTAAGATTAAAATAACCATTGTTGATAGCGGTGATGGTTTTGATATTTCTAAAGTATTAAATAAACCAAGACTCACCGAAGGATTAGTATTGTACGGGCGAGGAATTATTTTAGTGAATGATCTTTGCCAATCATTGGTTTACAGTGAACCTGGAAACAAAGTAGAAGTAGTTTACACGTGGAACGAAGAAAATTAGGCTCATTTTTTAATTGAACTTTTAACACAACAAACGATGTTTTATGAGGAGAAGATAGAATGGAAAGATACGATGATGATATAGACGATGATGACATTGAAGTAATTTTTGAACCTAAAGGTTTTTTAGAAGAAGCCCCCGGCCGAAAATCGTCTATGCGCGCAATGAGTTTTGTCGCGTTATTAGCGAGTATTATGTTTGGCACTATTAGTCTGTTACTTTCAGAAGTGGATACCCAGCAAACGGGTATTTTTCTAACCTTTGGTTTTTTACTAGCCGCTTTCGCGCCTAAAGCACTGCAAAAATTTGCAGAAACGCGCGTTTAAAAAATTTAAAAAAAGGCAACTTAATAACGGTTGCCTTTTTGTTAACAAAGCTTTAACGAATCACTAAATAAAACAATCGACCTTTTCGGTTAATTCGCAATAAAATCTTTTTACTAGCTTTTTGCAAAGCTTTATTCAACCCGTCGATAGAAGACACCTTTTGTCTATTTGCGCCTAAAATAATATCACCAGGGCGTAAACCACTATACACCGCAAAAGAATTAGGTTTCATACCCACAATCAAAACCCCTTGGCCGTTGCCATTATCCTCTAATTGCATCCCTTCCAATAATTGATGTTTTTTTGTTTGCACCGTACCTTGTTTTGGATCGCTGACTTTTACAGAGAAGTTTTCTAAATTTCCTTTACGAATCACCGTCACATTGATTTGATCGCCAATGGCTTTAATACCAATGCGGCTTCGTAATTCACCCGATGATTTGGTGGGTTTATTATCCACACTCACAATCACATCACCTTGTTGAATTCCAGCTTTTTGCGCTGCAGAATTTTTCACTACACCTGTTACTAGCACGCCTTGCTGGCCATTTTTTAAATTAAAGGCTTTGCGTAATTCGATGTTAATATCTTGAATCGTAACCCCAATACGCCCACGTTTTACTTCACCATATTGTTGGATTTGTTTGATGCTGGCTTTGACCATATTAATCGGAATTGCAAAGCCTATACCGACATTACCGCCCGATGGTGCAATAATCGCGGTATTAATCCCAATTAACTGACCTTGTAAATTAACCAACGCACCGCCTGAATTACCTGGATTAATGGAGGCATCGGTTTGAATGAAATTTTCATAGCCTTCTATGCCTAAGCCTGTACGACCTAGGGCGCTGATAATCCCTGTGGTCACCGTTTGCCCTAACCCAAAAGGGTTACCAATTGCCACCGCAAAATCGCCTACTTCCAAAATATCAGAATTTGCTAACGGCACTTGGCTTAAATTATCGGCTTTAATTTGTAATAAAGCGATGTCTAATTCAGGATCACGACCAATAATTTTTGCAGGAAAACTACGTCCATCAATCAGAGCAATATGGACTTCATCTGCATTATTGACCACATGATGATTGGTAATAACCAGCCCTTTCGTACGATCAATAATCACCCCAGACCCAGCACTCCTTTGACGTTTTTGCGGTTTTTTTTGCTGGCGTTGTTGCTCAGGGATTTGAAAAAAATGCCGAAAAAACGGATCATTCATCAAAGGGTTATACGCTTCTTGTGTGGTTGAGAAAGTTGAAATATTCACCACCGCAGGATTAACCCGCTTTAACATAGGAGACAATGATGGCAATGCGGTGCCATTAGAATCATGAAGAGGTAAGGCAGCTTGTACCGAAGTGGTCAAGATACCGAACAGAAGTAAGATCAAAACCTTATAGCGAGAGAGCATGGTAAAACTCCTAATAATTAAACGAAAGGGGACGTATAAAATATATAGCGGTTCGTGTAAAATTCAAGGGTCAATGCCGTGTTTTTATTTAATACAAATCAATAGGGTCTACGTCTAACGACCATTGTATTTTTTTTGCAGGTTTTAATCGATTAATGTGCGGCAATAATTGGCTTAAAAATATTTGCAAATGTGCGCGGTTGTCACTCTGAAATAATAATTGAAATCGGTAGCGTTTTTCACGTTTTCGCATCGGTGCATCCACAGGCCCTAATACTAAAATGCTATGTTGATTGTGCTGCTCAATAATAGGCATAAATTGTTCAAAAAAATCCTCAGCTAATTGTTCCTTAAACACCTCGACCCGAAAAAGTGCTTGATAACTGTACGGGGGTAATAACGCCATTTTACGTTCTGTTAAGGCTTGTTGGGCAAAAGCGCTGTAGCCTTGGTTAATGAGGGTGATTAACAACGGGTGTTGCGGTTGTCGGGTTTGAATTAAGACCTTGCCTTGTTGCAAGCCTCTGCCTGATCGTCCTGCTACTTGGGTAATTAATTGGGCTAATTTTTCGGGTGCTCTAAAATCTAAACTGTACAATCGGCTATCAATATCCAGCAATACGGCAAGGGTTACGTTTGGAAAGTGATGCCCTTTTGCCAGCATTTGTGTCCCTAAAATAATATCAGCATCACCTTGATTAATCTGAGCTAAATAGTGTTCTAACGCGCCTTTTTTTTGCGTGCTTTCAGCGTCTAAGCGAATGATGGTTTTATCAGGGTAGCGTTGATTTAAAAACTGCTCCACTCGTTCTGTGCCTAATCCTAGGGCATTTAAATCATTTTTTTGACAAGCTGGGCACTGGGTAATTAGTAAATATTGATGCTGACAATGATGACAACGAAGCTGTGGCGGTTGTTGATGAATCACAAGATTGGCATCGCAATGCGCACAACAAGCCACCCAGCCACAGCCATGACACATCAGCCTTGGCGCAAATCCTCGCCGATTTAAAAAAATAAGCACCTGCTGTTTTTGACTCAACGTGTCTTCTATTTGTTGTAATAATACCGCCGATAATCCTTGATGCATACGCTTGTTACGAATGTCTAACACGGCTATTTTAGGCGGGCAAGCGTTACCTGCACGTTGTGGTAAGGATAATCTCTGAAAGCGTTTTTTTTCAACATTTGCCAGTGATTCTAACGAGGGCGTAGCCGAGCCTAATAGAATGGGGATATGGCTTATTTTTGCGCGCATAATAGCCACATCTCGCGCTGAAAATCGTAATCTATCTTGTTGTTTAAACGAATCATCATGCTCCTCATCTAAAATAATCAACCCTAAATTTTTAAAGGGTGTAAATAAAGCAGACCGTGTACCTAATAAAATAGAAGCCTCGCCTTGTTGAAT
>JAGLBU010000153.1 GCA_023146575.1 Methylococcales bacterium | reverse complement strand
GCGAACTTCCCCAGTGTTTTTATAGGTTCAAGCGATTTTTTAACACGCCCCATAATTGCACTACGCCCTGTTGCATCAATAAAATAACGTCCTTGATAACTATCTTTTGAGGTTTTAATCCGTACTTTATCTGTATTACAATCAATATCAATTACTTTTTCATGTTGATGTGCCATTACGCCTTGGCTGATTGCATTTTCAAAAAGCTGCTGATCAAAAACTGAACGCTCAACTTGAACAGTATTATATTTTCCTTGAAAGGGAAAGTAACTCGACTTTCCTTGTTGTTCATCAATAAACTTTGCCCCCCCTTTTCGTAAATTACCATTATTCCAATTAATTTTTAAACGCTGCATAATAGGTTCAGCCATTGGTAACATGGACTCACCAATATGAAAGCGAGGATGAGCGTCTTTATCTAACATTAAAACTCGGTAGCCATATTGCGCTAATAAGGTTGCACAGGTACTTCCCGCAGGACCTGCACCCGCCACAATAACATCAAAAAAAGTATTTTTAGGCATCATTAAAAATATAAATGCGTTTGCCAAAGCGTTGCTTTAATATTTAAAGGAATGCATTTATTTTTTCTTTGCTTAATTGCTTGTAATAAGGGAATTGCCGCCGCCGCAGGTGCTTGTTTAACCAAATCACACCAGTGAAGGTTTAATGTTAGTTGTGTTGGCATTATTTTAGGAAAAGTAACATAAGGGTTGTTATCTTGTTGGGTTTTCGACAAGACCAAAGCACAGGCAAACGCATAAGTTCCAATAGGAAGGGCTAAATAAGTTGGCCAAATTTCATCATAACACACCAATAAAATATCCTCATCGGTTTGTTGTAATTGCGATCCCACTTCAATAAGCCCCATGGCAAAACCATCATCTAAAGCGGCAATAGCCGTGCTAGGCAATGGGCAATGATTTAAAATTCCCCAATAACCTGCGGTGGTATTATGAACCGAATTATGAAATTGTGTTGGCGATAACAGCGCCTTTTTATCAGGTAATAATCGGCACAACGCATCTGTTACTTGAATTTCTCCACCTAAAGACACGAATACAGAAGAGAGCTTAGACGTATCAATACCAATTTTTTCACACGCTTTTGTCGCAACCGTAATTGCCATTCGAGTGGTTAATGCTGTGCGCCGCCGCAGTGCAATAGGAATTAAGCTTTTATCAACTTCATACCCATCTAAACCAAATCTTGGTAAAAGTGAACGATCAGAACAACATATCGCGGTGCTTTTAATAAAAAATTTATCCATAATTTTTAGCCACAATCACACTGGCATTATTACCACCAAAACCAAAAGAATTACTCATTGCTAACCTCAGTTTTTGACTCAAAAGAGGCGCGGCATTCACCTGACATAAAAACTCTGGGTCTAATGTTTCTAAACCACAACTACCAGGAATAAATTGATGCTCCAATGCCAGCAAAGCAATGATAGTCTCCAATGCACCTGAAGCACCCAATGTATGTCCTGTAATGCCTTTGGTAGCACTGCAAATTAAATTAGGCGATGACAATGCAAACACTGCTTTTGCTTCAATTTTATCATTAATTTTCGTCGCCGTAGCATGCAAGTTTAAATAATCAATTTGTTCTATATCAATATCGGCTAATAATAAAGCCGATCTCATAGCCTGCTGAGCACCAAGCCCCTCAGGATGAGGGTGACTCATATGATAAGCGTCCGATGACTCGCCTACCGATAATAATAAGGGCTGATGCTGATTAGCCTCATGGTTTTTTTCGAGCAACAATAAGCCTGCCGCTTCACCAATATTAATACCTGCACGATTTTCATCCATTGGCTGACAAAAAGACTCCGAAATCAAGCTTAAACTATGAAATCCCCGTAAAGTCAACCGACATAAGGTATCAACCCCTCCCACTAACGCGGCATCACATAAACCATTGGCAATTAATCGTTGCCCTGCGGCAATCGCCTTTGCTGAAGAGGAGCAAGCAGTCGATACCGCAAAACAAATACCTGTTAAGCCTAATTCCAATTGTAATAATCGTCCCGTTGCTTGATAAGCATGGCGTGATATAAAATTAAAATCTTCGGGCATTTCATTATTTTTTAATAAATAATCATAAGCCGATTCCGTTTCATAAAGCCCTGACGTGCTCGTGCCAATAATGACTGCAATTCGATCATTACCATAACATTTTTTTGCGGCTTCAACCGCAAGCCGTAAACCATCATCACAACAGTTTAAAGCGGTTAAAGCTACTTGCGCATTTCGACTTTGATAATCTTGATATTCACTAGAAAGCGTTTCTAGTGGGGTTTTTATTTCACCCACATAGGTTTTAAAATCAACTTCAAACAATTCAAGTGGGGCTAAAGCGCGCTCATTTTTTTTTAAAGCGTTCAATAGTGGTTGATTCCCTAAACCACATGCATTTAAAGTCGAATAAGCACTAATGCGAACCGATTCTATTGTTGAAGACCGTTTTTTAATATTATCCATGTTTGTCTAAGCGATCAATTGAGGCGACAATAGCTTACCATCAACACCGTAAACTATTTTAATATAAAGATAGCGTCAAGCAATGAAGCCCTCAACAGAGGACTCCATTAAACACTAATAAGCTAAGGTTTTAGTTTTTTTAGCAATATCTCTGCCTGACTTTTTTCATCAAAATAACCCGTCTCTTCGGCAATTTTTAAAGCCGTTTCTAATTCAGACACCGCTCCTGTTTTACTGCCTATTGCCATATAGGCTTTTGCCAAATGATATCTAAAAACAGCAACTTTTGGTGCTTTTTCAATAACCTTTTTAAAAACCGTTATCGCCTCTTCTGTTTTATCATTCGCCAACAAAACCCAACCATAAGTATCAAAAAGCGTTGCATGTTTTGATTCGCTAAAAGGTTTTGCTAATTCTAATGCCCTTTTTAAGTTTTCAGGGGTTGGAAAATGATCTACTAACAAAGAAACTAGATTGTTAACAGCAATATCATCCTTAGGTCTTTTTACTAAAAAATCCTCATACAACGCTACCGACTTTGTGTAATCTTGTGATTTTTCATACAGTGCCGCAAGATTCATTGTTAAGTAAATATTTTCAGAAAGATTATTAATACCGCGTTTGTAGGTTTTAATCGCGTTACCATCTTCTTTTTTCATCAAAAACAGTGCTGCCATACGTTGATAAAGTGCAGAAATTTTGGGCCATTTTTGATTAGCGCGAGTTAAAACGGCTAATTCTTTTTCCCAATTTTTATCCAGCATATACAATTGTGCTTGCAATGACATCGCTTGCGGTTGATCTGAATGCGTTTTTAAATAGTTAGCCAAATAAGCATGCATCAGTGGACGTTGCTTTAAAGCTTCATAGCTAATCATCATACTTTCAAGTGCTGGATATAAATTTTCAGACTTTGCAAGCGATTGTTTATATTCAACAATTGCTTCTTCATAGCGTTTTTGACCCTGAAAGATTCGCCCTTTTACATATTTTGCCTGTCCTATTCCGTCAGGTTGTTTTTCAATTAGCGCAACAACCTCTTCAGCACCCGTCCAATCTTTTTGCAAAAATCGAACTTCAGCCAGTTTTAACAAGGCCGTAAAGTTATTAGGGTTACTCTCTAATACCGTTTTTACCGTCTCTTCTGCGCCAATAAAATTTTTATCGGCAAGCATTTTAGCCACAACAGCTTCCATTGCAAAGTTATTTGATGGATTAATCGTCAACGCTTTTCGAAAATGGTCATTGGCTAATTCTGGCGAATTAATTTTAGAATACGCTTCGGCTAAAAAGACTAATGCTTGATCTGATTCAGGATAATCTTTTAATAATCCCCGTAAATCAACAATTGCATCGTCATAAGCCCCTTTCATTAATTGAAATTTAGCTTTTAACAATAAAGCGCCTAAATGATGCTCATCAACAGCCAAAACATCATCAACAAAACCCTTTGCTATCTTAGGGTCTTTTTCATTTGTCGCTAATAAAATTCGAGCGTTGGATTTTGCTTGTTCATTTTCAGAGTTCTTAATAACTAAATGAAGTTGCTCAACCGATTTTTCGGGTTGTTTTTGTGCGTTATAAAGTTTTGCTAAACTAAAATAAAGCCCAGCCGCTTTGGGTGTTTTAACCAGATATTCTTTAATTTGCGCTTCGGCTTGTTTTGGGTCACGCAACGTCAAAATTTTAATCAACGCTAATTTAGGGGCTAATACTTCTGGATTTTTAGCAATCGTATCTTTCAATACTGCCACAGATTTAGCTTCCTCTTTGCGCTGAAAATAATAATCAGCCAATCGATAACTAAATTCCAATTTATTAGGGAAATTTTTAATTAAGACGATATAATGTTTTTCTAAGGCGGCATAATCTTTTAATGCAAATAACAACTGCAACTTCAATAAGTTCAATCTATATTTATCAATTGTATTATTCTCCAAGGCTTTATTTACAACGCCTAATGCCTCAGTAAATTTTTTATCTTCAGAGTACAACGCTACTTTTAATTGAATTGCGCTTAAATTACCCGCATCTTTCAATAAAATTGCATCGACAATCTTAACCGACTCATCAATTTTTTTCTCTTTTAGAAAAACCGCCGCTTTTAATGCTAAAGCATCTGAGTGATTTTCAGAACGCTTTAAAATTTCCACTATTTGTTCGTTAACACGTTCTATATCATTCGACAATAATAATAGTGTGGCTAATTTTAACCGTGCTTCAATATTTTCAGGGTCAATTTGAATCGTTTGACCCAAATTTTTATACATATCAGTAATATTTCTATCTTTTTCATCCATTAAGGCTAAATGATAAAATGCATCTGCTTGTTGATTATCCGCCTGAATCGCATTTTTAAATTCTATTCGTGCTTTTTTATAATCGCCTTGTTCATATAGTTCTTTCCCATTTTGAACATATTCCTTTACGGCTTCGGTATTATCACAGCCAAGTAATGCAAGAGAGGCTAAAAAAAAGAGTAGTTTAGTGGTTCGCATGATTGAATTCCCTGTTAAAAGTTTAATAATTTATTTTGCTTAAACTTAATAGCTCTAACCCCTAACGGTTTATTGCCAAAAAATTTTTATAGCTTTGTTTTTCTGCTTAAAGATTAAGTATTGAGCTGAGATAAACACAACATCTCCCCATCTTGAGCAAAATTTATAAAAATCTTGATGCGAATATACGGGGAGAAGACCATTTTATAGTAGACCTTGTTCAAAGTTATCTATTCTTACACCCTTAGTTTTGTGATTCAAGTCACTTTTTAACATCCACGGAGAAAGCGCTGAAATAATATTCTCTTCTGAATACGCAAGGCTCAATGACAACAAACTAAAAACATACAAAAAATACGGCTGTAAATCCGCATAAAGATAAGCCCCTGCTTGTAGCATTTTTTGACTGCTTTCATATGGTAAGTCGATATATTTCTTAGGAAAAGTACCCACTAAAAAGGTTATTTTCTCTGAATATAGCGCTATAAAATCAATTAATTCAGTCGATGCCGTTCCACAGTGATACAGCTCAATAATAAGGATTTTTCGACCCTTAATAATATTTTTCAATACCGAGATATCCAGACTAGGATGAAGATAAAAACAGGCAATTGTCGCTTGTGTTTTTAAAAGTATTGGTTGCGTTGGAAAATGACTGATTTTTAAACAGGGAAAAGTTTCAAATTGAGGGAGGGTAATTGCAGATAAGCCAGTATCCAATTGAAAAGTTGCAACAACATGCTGATAAAAGGACTCAAAACAACGGCTATCAAAGCCCATAGGTTTTACCGCCGCAGCCTCTATAATATTAGCTTTTATATTAGATGAATCTGCCCGAAAGGCCAAATATACTCCATAGTGTGATTGCTCTGATAACACAAAGCTTATTGCGGCGACTAAGTTTAAATATGCATCTGAATTTTGATGTTCTGATGGATGATAAGCCCCTGTAAAACATATTTTTTGTTGCCATTGAGGTTGATAACATAAAGCCGCTGCCATACTGTAAACCATCGTATCGGTGCCATGCGTAATGACAATCCCCGCCACGTCCTGACAACTTGCTTCCTTTAAGCTCTCAAGCAAAAGCACCCAATCAAACGCCGTAAATGCTTCTGAATTTTTATTCAACGGGCTTTTAATTTCAATCTCACACCCCAGCGTATTCTTAACTTTCCTAATAAGTTTTGAAATCGACTTTTTAGAGGTTTCAATCCCAACAGAGTTTGAACCAGCCACCGAGGCAATTGTCCCCCCCGTTGTAATCAAAATAATTTTTTTCACTAATACCCCGTAATATTCAAACAGTTCATTTCTTATGGCTGTGTATCAATACGACTAATACCTGTAGTATCACTAGGGCGATCCGTGAAAAGTTTTCTAAGCCGTATAAAGGCTGAACGTAAGGTTTTATCCATCACTACCTGATTACCTACAGAAACAATCACGCGGACTAATTCAGGAATTTTTGTTTTGGTCGAGACCATATAAATGGGTTGCACATACAACATTGAATGCCCAATCGGTAACACAATCATTCGTCCTCGTTTTACGCTCGACCCATGCTGATCCCACAAGGTAAATTCTGCCGATATTTCAGGATTTTGATCAATCAACGCATCGACTTGTGCTGGGCCATTTACTTGTACCTTTTTATGAAATTTAAACACTGTAATTTCAGGTTTATACTTCAAACCACAGTCTTTTTTATCCATCGTTCCTGCCACCGATACCATGCTTAAATTATCACGATTCACAGGGGTCATGGGATTAATCATCACAAATTCTTCTCGGTCATTACAATGACCAAAATCCATGGTAATAAAATAAGGAAATACCGATTGGCCATCAATTTTTGCAGGCTGTAAAGTTTCGGCTTGTTCGTAAAATAATTCAGGGGTTTTTTGATGATATTTGGCGTAAATATTCATCTGCAAGGCATATAAATCACGCGGATAACGTAAATGTTCTCGCAATTCATCGGGCATATCTTTTAGCTCTTTAAAAAAACCAGGGTATGCTCGACTGTAAGCTTGAATAATCGGATCTTTTTCATCTGCGATATAGTAATTAACCTTGCCGCTGTAAGCATCAACGGTAATTTTAACAGAATTTCGGATGTAGTTAAATTTTTGCTCGCCTGATAAAAATTTACTCCGACTTGGTTTTGAAATGGGGTATTTATCCGACAAGGTATAGGCATCTTGGATCCAAAAAAATCGATCTTTGGTAATCACTAAATAGGGGTCTTTATCCAATTGTAAAAACGGGGTTAATTTTTGGATGCGTTTTATAATATTCCGATGCAATAATAACCGACTTTCTTTCGAAATATCGGACGATAAGAAAATATTTGGATCGCTCATATAAAAAGCAAATAATAATTTCCTAAAATACGAATGAATCGAAACCCCCGCACCTCCTGTATATTTTTCTTCCGATTTTGCGCCTGATAAATCCTCAACCACTAAATCATTTGGCACAATCGCATATTTATAATTTCCTTGCCCAAAATAAAGCTCAGGGTGTTTCACACTAAAACCGACATTTGAATACAAATTCAAATCCCGTAAATACCATTTTATGGGTTTTCCCGCGTCTTGTGCCGCAGGCGTTACCACCGCACCATAGCCATGTGTATAGCGCAAATGTGTATTCCGCCAATTTTGTGCCTCACGCGGAAGCTGAGAAATATCCACTTCTCGCGCACTTAAATTTACTTGTTGACGATGCCCTAATAAAGAATACCGGTCTTCATCCACATTGAGAAAGCGATAATAAGGCTGGATGCCTTGTAATTGCATATAGCCATCGGTTAAATGTTCTCGATCCCACACGGGAATGTTCTCAAAATGTTTTTGCGATGACCACTCCCTCATATCTTTTGAGGCATCGACAAAGGTTTCAACTTCAACCACTTTAATTTGGTTTAAACCATACGCATCCGAGGTCGCCTTGATATTATTTTCGATAAACCTTTTTTCAACATTCACAAGGTTTGGGGTTACGATAAATTTCCTCAGTAACGCTGGAATGAATTCAACCGACTGCAACAACAAAATGCCTAAAAAAACCGCCGTAGGTAAATATAAAGGCCATTTTTTACGATGTTCTTTTGAAAAAAGAAAAATAATTGCGGTCACTGCAATCATCAAAAAACTTAACACTGCCACCCAAATCAACGGTAGTTCGTAGCGAATTTCCACAAAACCTGGGCCAAAAAAATCAGGCTCGTGCGCATTGACATACAACAACGCAAAACGATCAAGGAAAAAACCTGTTAAAACAAAAATGACAATAAAGCCAATTAAAATCGCCAAATGAATTTTAGCCCCGAATGGGTAGGCGGCACTTTGATCAGGTACAAAAATATGCTCCATCCAATATAAAGACGCTACCAGAAAAAATAAAATAATCGTGGTAATCAATAATTCTTGCTGAATTAAGCTGAAGATGGGGTAAGAAAATAAATAAAAACTGATGTCATTATTATAAAGTGGATCGACAACCCCTGAATTTTCACCAAAAAAGAACAATAAAGATGATTCCCATTGATTATAAAAAGGTAGGGCGATAACAATCGCTAAAATCAGTGATAAGGGCGTATAAACCTTTGAAGAGCCACTCATAAAGACTTCGGCAAACTTTTGATAGCGTTGACGTTTATCTATATCCAGTAAAATTTCATCAGGGGGGTTCAGCCCTAAGTAACGTGAAGCAATCCAAAAATGAAAAAAGAAAATTGCAAAAAATGCCAGTGTCACCCCACCTGATAAAATAAAGCGATAAAGTAATTTTAACCAAAAATAGCCTTCAAATTCCAGTGAATGAAACCACCATAAATCAACAAAAAGGTCTAAAAAAATAAAGTAAAAGGCAACATATAAAATGATTGCAATAACAATGGTCGCCCCAACCAAAGTAGGCATTAACCGTCTCCAGTTTCGCATAAATTCCTCTTTTATATGTAAAGTCGTATCGTCGTAATATTAAAGGTTATTCTACCACTCAATACTCAAACGAACAGGGCTTTCAGGCAGGAGTTTTACTTTCATGATGATAAGCGCTATTAAGCGTTATAAAATTCGTTAATAATCAGCTCATTAATACTGCTTCAAGCATTTAAAATTATGAAGTATGACAAAACTAATCATCGTCTCAAAAAAGCGCTTGCGTTAGAATAAAGCCTCTTTAACCTAGTATAGAAGTCAGGATTATGAAAATTGTACTCGCTAACCCTCGTGGGTTTTGTGCTGGCGTTGATCGCGCCATTGAAATTGTGGATCATGCCATTGACGCGTTTGGTGCCCCAATTTATGTCCGACATGAAGTGGTTCATAATCGCACGGTCGTGGAAGGCTTACGCGATAAAGGCGCGGTTTTTATTGAAGAGTTAGACGATGTTCCTGAAAAAGCCAATGTGATTTTCAGCGCTCATGGGGTTTCAAAACGCGTTCAACAGCAAGCCATTGAGCGCGATTTAACCGTCTTTGATGCTACCTGTCCGTTAGTAACTAAAGTTCATATTCAAGTCGCAAAACACGCCAAAGCCGATCGAGAAGTGATTTTAATTGGCCATTCAGGTCATCCTGAGGTCGAAGGTACGATGGGGCAATATGTAAAATGCACCGAACATGGCGGTATTTATTTGGTTGAAAACCCAGAAGATGTGGCTAAATTAAAAGTTATTAATCCTGAAAATTTAGCCTACGTCACCCAAACTACGCTCTCAATGACCGATACTAAAATCATGGTCGATGCCTTAAAAAAATATTTTCCCGCCATTCAAGAACAGAAAAAAGATGATATTTGTTATGCCACCCAAAATCGTCAAGATGCAATTCACGATTTAGCCGAAATCTCAGATATTATTTTAGTGGTCGGCTCTCCAAACAGTTCAAATTCCAACCGCCTACGTGAAATTGCTGAACAATTGGGAACAACGGCTTATTTAATTGATACCTTTGAAGATATGCACCAAAGCTGGTTTGAAAAAGTGAAGGTTATTGGGGTGACCGCTGGTGCGTCTGCCCCTGAAATTTTAGTGCAAGAGGTGATTACACAACTCAAAAAATGGGGTGGAAAAACCGTTACGGAGCATAAGGGTATTGAAGAGACTGTGGTTTTTTCACTCCCTAAAAACCTTAAAAAATAACCAGAGCGCGCAATAAACACCACTCAAGGTATCTTTTTTAATTAGAATTTGGCTTTAAAGTCAACATGTAAAATATTTATTTCATTGTTATCAACATTATTAGGTCCATATTCTTTAGCGGCATAATAAGAGACCGAAGAAAAAAAGTTTTTGCTGATTTTATAGCCTAATTTTATTTTATGACCTCTGGTAGCCGTGTTACCAGCACCAAAATCTGAATCATTAAAAAGATCCACCACTGCATATTCTTGTGTATCACGATAATTATAATTTAAGCTAAATTTTTTAAATTTTGCGCCAATTCCTGCCAACCATGCGGTATTTTGAGTATTGTCGAATGCGGCAACATTAACCGCATACTGCCCATAAACCTTAATAGGGATGATACCCGTTTTAATATCCACTTTCCCTGCCACTGAATAAATTTCAGCATCGGTATTCAGATTTTTTTTATCATTCCCCACCGCATCATCGTATATAAAAGCATTAAATCCTAAAGAGCCTTTTACCTTATCAGTAATTTTCATTTCACCACTTATGCCTGCATGAAACATTTTCTGATCTTCACTAAAACCATTATTTTCCCCTTTTTTCGCTAAATTTTTCCCATCTTCAACAATAAAATAGCCTGCTGTAGTTTTAAATTTAGCCTTAGCAAAATCTCTTTCATAGGTTACGGCTAATCCTTCTGGATTAACGTCAGTATCCCAAATTAAACCTTGTTTTATGCCATACCAAGGCTGTTTAATTTTACCTGCAATCACATGCATTCCTTCGGCAAAACTTGGATGCCAATCAATAAAGGCACGATCAAAAAAAACATTTTTTCCAACAAATCCCCCTTCCAAATCCTGATTAGTTGTAGTTATACCTCCAGTAGTAACCAAACGAAAACCCACATCAACATCTTCATTAATTTTAACGGCTAAGGCAATTCGGGCGCGAATTCGTTGGCGACTCTCACCAACGCCTTTGGCATCCGAATGTTTATCTTCATATCGAACTCGCATATCCCCTGAAATTTTAATACGCGACGCCCAGTCCATATCTAAAATACTGCCAGAGGCTTTTGTTGTCTTTTTAGGCGCTTTTTTATCGGCTTGAGAAATCAATTTTTCATGTTGCGCTTTGGTTAAAACCCCATTTTTCAACAACGTGTCTAATAATTCTTTGTCGGTGGCAAAAACGCTACTAGAGGCGAATAAAGCACCACCCAACAACACGGTATTTAGGGTTAATTTAAAAGACATATTCATTTTGTAAATCCATATTAATTTAAAATTTAAAACGTTCGTTGTCGAAATAACCGATTAGTCATCAAATCAAAGAATAACAATCGATTGTTACCATTTTGTTACAGCAAAAAAGAAGTGTATTTTAATCAACATTAAAACTACTATCGACCCACTATCTCAGGTAGGATTGAAAATAAGATTAAACTATACTGATATAAACCTCTAGACAAACTGTGGTTAACACCCACTTTTGTTTGTTTTATCGCCGAATCAAATCAACGTCAATTATTTACGGAATAACGTATGAGCACCGAAAAATTTATAGAGCAGCTGTTTCAAACCTATCTCGGGCGAGCCTCACAACCTGAAGGTAAAGCCTATTGGGTAAGACAAATTGACGGTCGATTTTTAAATGCCGCAGAGGTCACAGGCGGTTTTTTACAAAGCACCGAATATGTTGAATCAGTCTCGCCTATTGTACAGCTTTATTACGCCGCTTTCGGACGCGCCCCTAAAACCAAAGGGCTGTTGTTTTGGCAAGAAAAATTTAGATCGGGCACCTCGATTGAAAAAATTAGCCAAGAATTTATTGAATCCAATGAGTTTCAACAAAAATACCGTCATATTTCCACCAAAGAAGCCTATTTCGATGAATTGTTTCAAAATATCTTTGAACGCCCTGCCAACGATGCGGGTAGAGCTTATTGGTTAGATAAGTTTAATAATGGTCTTAGTTTATCTGAAGTTGTGCGTGGGTTTTCTGAATCCTCTGAGTTTAAAGCCAAACATAAAGCTGAAATTGATATTACCCTGAAATATTATGGCATTTTAAATATTCAACCCAGTCAGTTTGAAATTGATAGAGCCCTATTTAAAAATGATCCACTTGACTTGATGACCGAGCTTTATAGTAGCCCAAAATACACAGGTGAAGCGGTCCCTTTTCTCATTAAAAAAGGCACGGTATCAGCCAATGGCCCTGTCAAAGGAGCAACCGTTTTTGTAGATTTAAATGGCGATAAAGTCCTCAATAAAGGCGAGATATTTACAACCAGTGACAAAGACGGTCGCTGGGAATTTGCGGGTAAAAAAGGCACTTTTGAGGGTGAACTGGTCGTTTTTGGCGGCATTGATATTTCAACTAGCCAGCCTGTAAATGGTAGCATTACCGTAACCCCAGGGACTTCTACCGTCGAAATCGAAACCAAAGCTTTAACCACTTCGCTTCGCTATACTACAGGCTCGGTACCGCCTTTAACTGAAAACACCATTACGGTTACCGAACACAATACGCTTCGAATTTTTGCAACCTTTAACCAATCTATTCAACACGAAACCATTCCTGTTATTAATATTAATAATGGTAGCAATGATCTAATTCGAAATGCCAGCATGACCCGTGTGAGTGATTTAACCTATTATTATGATTTAGACGTGCCGACGGGAGATTTCACTGGAAATGTCAGTGTTCACACACAATCACTGACCACGGGAAAAATTGTGTTTGTCCAAACCAGTAATACAACTTTTGCGGTTGATAATGCACCTGCTATTTCATCGGGTGATACGGTCTTAGCCATCAATGAAAATAGCGGCGAAAACCAAGTCGTGTATAAAGCCACCTCTAATGATTCCAATGCGGTTTATACCTTAAAAAACACTCCAGATAGAGCTTTTTTTAGCATTGAT
>JAGLBU010000152.1 GCA_023146575.1 Methylococcales bacterium | reverse complement strand
CACGACTTTTTGCTTATTTTTTTGAGCGGCTATAATCCATTCAGGGACGTGCTTTAAGTGTCCTGTTAAATCTTTTTTTTCAGCGGTGGTGTTGTAAGCTTCAAATAAGGATAAGGTTCGTGTGCCTCCAATAATAATATCGGCTTGTTGCAGTGTTGCTAATGCGATGGGGGTTAAACTGTCGATGCCATTGTCTAATACACCGATGATTTGACAGGGATTCATTGTTTTTTCTCCTGATAATGTGCCAGCGCATTGCCATCAAAATCGCACATTAAAATAGTGTAATTAAATTGGTTTGGGTAGCGGGTTTTTAAGGTATTAACCACACGTTTACATAATGCTTGATAAAATAATTCGCTTAAGCCTAATTCTTCCATGCGTTCGCCTGCGTACCGAGCGGTTTCATTGTTGGAAATGTCTTCACAAACGTTTTGTTTTGCACCGACACTTGCGGCAATTTCAG
This sequence comes from Methylococcales bacterium, assembly GCA_023146575.1. Lineage (GTDB taxonomy): Bacteria > Pseudomonadota > Gammaproteobacteria > Methylococcales > Methylomonadaceae > WTBX01. Next base: position 4,975 of record JAGLBU010000152.1, on the reverse strand, counting down.
CTAATAATTGTGTGTTAACGGGGTTACGGCGTGCATGGGTGATTTTTTCACCCTGAGCCATTTTAGTTAATTTTCCGACCATGCCACCAATTACAATATTTTGAATACCAACAGCTTTGGCGGTATCTAAGGCAGGGCCTAAAAAATCACCCATTTGTACAAAACAGGCTTGATGAAGGTCGGGCAGAGTTTTAATGGTAAATTTTTCGGTGCGTCCGCCTGTGGTTAAGACGACAGTATCCAATTTTTGATTAGCGGCAACTTCGACACCTTGTACTACGCTGGCTCGAAAGGCGGCAGTAGAGTAGGGGTGTACAATCCCTGTTGTGCCTAAAATTGAAATGCCACCGATAATACCTAAGCGTTGATTAAGGGTTTTTTTTGCCATCAATTCGCCATCAGGCACGGACACGGTGACCTCTAAGCCTTGATGTTGTAAAAAGTCGGCGGCAATTTGTTGAATGTTGTCGATAATATTTTTTCGAGGAACGGGATTAATCGCCGCACCGCCAACCTCTAAACCTAAACCTCGCATCGTAATTTTGCCAACCCCTTTGCCACCCTGCAAAAGAATTTTACCTTTTTGTTTCGGTAAGGATTGTACGTCAACGGTTAAATGCGCTTGATGGGTGCAATCAGGGTCATCACCTGCGTCTTTAATCACAACAGCATGGGCCGTTGATGAATCACATGCACCTTCAATAATTTGAAAAATCACCCATTCTTGATTGGGAAGTTGGGTATTAATTTCATCAGGAACGCGACCTGTGATTAATCCCATTACGGCTGCTTTTGCCGCCGCCGCTGTACACGCGCCTGTGGTATAACCTTTACGAGTGCCTTTGGGTTTTTTAGCGCGCATTGCCATTCGTTTTAGCCAGCTTCTGCAAGGGCAAGTAGGGCATGGATCGCAGAAACCACCAGCGTTGATCCGCCTTTACGCCCGTGAGTAACGATCCAAGGAATGTTTTCTAATAATTCGGTTTCCGCTTTTGATTCTGCCGCTGAAACAAAGCCTACGGGCATCCCGACAATCAAAGCAGGTTTAATACCGTTTTCTTTAATTAGGCGAATAATTTCCAGCAATGCGGTAGGCGCATTACCAATCGCAATAATACTACCCTCTAATAAATGTAAGGTTTTTGCTTTACGCATGGCTTGAACCGCACGAGTAGTATTTTCAGCTTTTGCTTGGGTGATAACATCTTCATCGGCAATAAAATGATGGGTGGTTACCCCAAAATGACTGAGACGTGGTTTGGATAAACCAACACAAATCATTTCAACATCAGCAACAATATTAGCCCCCTGCTGAATAGCCTGAAGCCCTGCTGTAATCGCTTGTGGGTGAAAATGTGCTAAGCCATTAAATTCAAAATCGGCAGTGGCATGAATCATTCGGCGTACAATTGCCCATTGTGCTTGCGTATAATTGTGCGACCCAACTTCGTTATCGACAATTTCAAAGGAACTATGCTCTATTTTTTGACCTGCGGCGGTCAATTGTTCGGTGATGGTGTTGTTTTTCATGTTATCTCTGTAAAATAATGAAAGGAATTCAGCAAAGTGTATTGCTTATTTTACGTGCTTTTAAAATGAAATAGGGGCTTTATAAAGAAGGCTTTTAGAATTGGGTGAAATAAATGTCGTAGCATAAAAAAGGCTCAGAGAAAAAATCTCTAAGCCTCTAAATATATGGAGCTGATGATGGGACTCGAACCCGCGACCGGTTGATTACAAATCAACTGCTCTACCAACTGAGCTACATCAGCAAAGATTTCCTATTATACTTATTATTATTAGTTTGGAAAGTTTTTTTGTATATTTTTTTCAGGAAATAAATCGTACGACATAAAAAAGGCTTGATATACCTACTATCAAACCTTAATTATGGGCAATATTTATAACTGAATAGAAGAGGGCGAGCTAGATACTTTTTGAGCTGAACCATCAGGATCGTCAAGACAACCTGATAAACCAACAATCATTAACGTCATGGCTAGGAGTGATAATACTTTTTTCATAATGTTCCTCTTGTATGAGTTTTATATTTTTTATTTAGGTACTAAATGTGCGTAATGCACAGGTAATTTATATCATGGCTCATAGAAAAAAGGCAATAAAAAGTTCGGTTTACCATAAATTTATGTCATTGGGTGCGGTTATTTTTATTTCTTTATCCTGCCACTGCGCTGTGCCTATCGTTTTCCATTCCCCTGATAAATTATTGTTTAATAAGTCTTTAGTCCAGTCATTTGGTGCATTTATTTTTTTAAGTTTAAGATTAAAAACCACATCATTCAGCTTAAGTTCAGATTTAACCCCCCAAAAAGCGGTGACTTTCATAATAAATTTATGCAGGCGATGACGGTCGATATTAGGGGTAACTGCAATGTTTGCCCACATCGAATGCACCCGCCCCCAATTTGGTGCGGCAAGTCGTCCATCTTCATTTACAAACGGTAGCCACTCCTCTTTACCGTTAGCATCCATATAGGTAATCGCAAGTAAATGATTGTAGCCTTCAAAGTGATCGTGCAGATATAAAGCGTGTGGGGTGATGCCAACAAAGCTCTGGCTTATCATAATTAGCGAATTACTCACACTCGCCAAAGTATTAAGAATAGGTGAGGTTTTTAAATCCACTTTCATGCGATACAGCAAACCGTAATGAATAGAGCTATTCAATTGTAAAATAAACAGCACCATCAAAATTTTTGTCAGCATTCGGAAGCGTTTTTTTAATAAACGTGGATCGTTAGAGGTAAATAATTGCTCGTAAAGCATAGGTTTCATAGTGCTGACAGGAAAATCACAATTTTTGGTATTACAGGCGACTCTCACTCTTGAATCAGCGATTTTTCGATAACGTTGATGGGCTATTTTAAACACGAAAGGGATATTAAGAAGATAACCTACGAGACACAAATAGCGCATTTGAATAAAAATTTGGGCATAGGTTGCGACCCCTTTATAAACTTGCCCTTGATTATCCACCGCATAAAGATCGGTCAATAAGGTCTTAGCATCAATGGAATCCAACTCTGGACAGTCTTTTGCAAAGCTTTGTGCGCTTTTAAAATCAATACGCTTAAAAATGTCAAAGTGATTTAGGGTTAATACCGTTTGATTACACAATGGGCATTGCTCATCATAAAACACTTGCAGTGTTGGTGGGCTGGATTGCAAATAATCGGCGATTTTTTGGTAATAACAAAAAGGAAACATCAGCACATAAAAAATTAACATCCCTAAGCCAAAAGGATAAATGTTAAGGCTAAGGGTAATGCCTAAATGCAAACTAAATCCGACCAAAAAATAAATGGGGCGGAGCTTTTTAAAGGCAAATAGAAAAATAAAACTGAACTGAAATACAAGAATCAAATAGCCAATACTTTTTTGCAACCATTCAATATTTAATAACCACGAAAAATTAAGCGCCGAAACATAATAGGGCATAGACGAAGGCAACCATGCGCCCAAACCATTACGCCAATGAGGGGCAAACATCTTATGAATTGCCGAATCAAAATACAAAAAACCCAAGCAAATAATAACAGGAATGTAATAGACAAGCGCACTCACGGTCGGTTTTGTATAGCGTGAATAATGCGTAAATGGGGTTTGTAATTTTTGCCGTAACGCATCCACCGAAAAGGCTTTATCCAGCGGCATAAAAATTAAAAATAAATTTGCCCCAATCATAAAAAGATCAAAACCACCGTCAAAATCCCGTTGCATTGGCGTGAAATGCACAAAGGTGACCCAAAAAATATAATTGGTAATAATGGCAAATTGACAACGATAGCCGACAATAATAAAACTGGCGATAATTGCCCACAGCCCTAAAAAAAATGGAATCATCGGAAATTCGACATCCAAATAGGGAATTGGGTCAAAAATTAAATGATTAAAATACAGTAAAAAGAAAATTTCTTGAAGTGTAATGACCCCAAACAAGAGCCTAAAAAGTCCAATACCTGAGGCAGGGGCTTGAATTTGGTGGGTTTGAAGCAGTCTTGAAAGTAATAATTTAGACATTTTTACCACAGCGCTGGAAAAAACTATAAATTATAAGGTATTTAGCGAAACAACGTTCGACCACCATCTACATTAATAATTTGCCCCGTAATATAAGGTGCATTTTCGATTAAAAAAATCACTGTTTTGGCAATATCATCTTCCTCACCCGTGCGTTTTAAGGCAATTTTATCAATAATATCGGATTTTTCAATTTCTGATAAATCATTATCTGGCCAACAAATAGCCCCTGGAGAAACCCCATTCACGCGGATATTGGGCGCAAGTTCTTTAGCTAAAATTTTTGTCATCGCTGCCAAACCTGCCTTAGCAATACTATAAACAGGATAATCTTTAAGCCCTGTTTCGGCGTGAATATCAATAATATTAACAATACAGCCTTGCGACTTTTTTAAATATGGCATTAAGCTTTGTGCTAAAAAAAAAGGCGCTTTTAAATTACAACCGATAAGATGATCCCAATTATCTTCATCGACATCCTCTATTTTTTGAGGATAAAAATCAGAGGCATTGTTCACCAACGCATTAATTTTCCCCCAGCGCTTTACAGCGTGATCGGCTAATTTTTTGATCGCTGTTATAGAAGATAAATCTGCTTGCACGATATGCGCTGAATCCACACGTTGTCGATTAAACTGCTGGCATAATTCACGGGCTTGTTGATCGGAGTTTCGATAATGTAGAATGAGATTATTCCCTTGTGAATGCAGTAACCTTGCACAGGCGGCGCCAATTCGCTTTGCTGCCCCTGTAATTAAAATCGTTTTTTGCACTTTTAGCCCTTTTTATGAAAAAAATACTGTTTTGTTTTATATGCTTCGTCCTAACCGCTTGTGATAATAACACGGAAAAACAGCTTAAACCTTTGAGTGAAAAAGCCATTATTTTAGCCTTTGGTGATAGCCTGACGTATGGCGTTGGAACCAGTAAAAAA
>JAGLBU010000151.1 GCA_023146575.1 Methylococcales bacterium | reverse complement strand
TTAGTAAACAATACGATTGATGAGAGTATTCGTTGGTTTGAAACCCATCGCTTAAGTTTCACACTTGGCAACACTCCATTGAATATTGCCTCAGAATTTCAAAAGTTCATGCAGGAATCTAAAGCAACATGGATTTTTACCTCAGCCACCCTAAGTGTCGGACAACATTTTGAGCATTTTTGCCGCACCTTAGGGTTAGAAAACACCGACTGTTACCGCTGGGAAAGCCCGTTTGATTACCAAAAACAAGCGCTTTTTTATCATCCTAAAGGCTTGCCACAACCGAATGATGATGAGGCTATTGAACGTATTATTGAATTTGCCATCCCCGTGCTTAATGCCAGCCGAGGGCGTGCCTTTTTTTTATTTACCAGTTATCGTGCCTTAAATCGCGCCGCCGAACTCTTAGAAAAAACATTAGAATACCCTTTATTAGTGCAAGGCACGAAACCCAAAAGCGTCTTATTAAAAGAATTCAAACAACACGGCAATGCTATTTTATTGGCAACTGCCAGTTTTTGGGAAGGCGTTGATGTACGCGGAGAAGCCCTATCCTGCGTGATTATTGATAAACTCCCCTTTGCATCCCCCTACGAACCCGTTTTAAAAGCTCGTTTAGCCATGATGAAACAACAAGGTAAAAATGGTTTTTTTGAACACCAAGTCCCCTTAGCCGCAACAGCTTTACGACAAGGCGTAGGGCGATTAATCAGAGATGCCACTGACCGAGGTGTGTTGATGATTTGCGATCCACGATTGTTAAAACGCGCTTATGGACAAATTTTTTTAGACAGTATTCCAAATATGCGCCGCTGTCGTAACATTCAAGAAGTTGAAGATTTTTTTAAATAGACTCAGCTGATAAAATTGATTTTATCGCTTCAACCGTCAAACTTGACGCTTGACTTATCAGTGTCATATCAATGCCTAGCTTGTACATATTTATGACCATTTGTTTTTTTTCTTGCTGTTGTCCCTGTTCAAGCCCTTGCTCCAGCCCTTGCTCCAGCCCTTGCTCAAGCCCTTGCTCCAGCCCTTCCTTTAAGCCTTGTTGCAATCCCGATTTTGAAGCTAAGGCTAATGATTTTTTTTGTATAAAAATCCAATCTCTTTTTTTATGCTGTAGCTCAAGCTCCCCTTCGGTAAAATTTGATTCATTCGCTATTTGATAGGCTTTTCCGATTTCGTCATTTAAGTTTTTGGGCGTATATTCCAAGCTCCCTGCATTTTTTATAAAATACAGCCATTTATCTTGAATATTTTCGAGTTCCGATTCGGATTTGGTAAATTTTGGCAGTTCTATAAAAATAAGTTCGATATCATCGTTGTATTCTATAAAGTGCTTTTTTTCCAATAATTTATAATGGCTGATTAAATCTTGTTGTTCTGGAAACAGGGTAAAATCGGTTAGTGTTAGCGCAATAACAGGGTTTAATAAGGAATAGTCCTCGCCTTTTTTAAGTTGTGCTGAATATTTTTTAGCCGCATTATATAAAACTCGTTTTTCAAAACCTTCATGATTCAGAACTTGCATTTCAATAATCACTTGGGTGTTATTATCAAGGGTTGCTTTTACATCCACATAAGTATCTTTCATGCCCTTTAGCATCGGGATATTATAGGGATCAACAATGATTAAACTTTGTATTTTTTGATTGTTTTCAAAAATAATGACGGCGTTTAAAAAATTAATCAAAATATCTTTCGAGTCTTCACTGCCAAAGACTTTTTTAAAAGCAAAAT
>JAGLBU010000150.1 GCA_023146575.1 Methylococcales bacterium | reverse complement strand
ACTTCGCCGCCTGCCATTCGAGGAACCACTGAGTAGGTGCCATCTTTTTGCATATTCGCCAAAAAAGTATCGTTGGTATCTTGCAAACTTAAATGGTTTTTTTCTAAAACGTATTCATTCCAATACGAGGCCAAAATTGAACCAACCGCTTGGCGACAAATTTCACACCCTCGTCCTTGTCCGTGGGTGCTTAATAAATCATCAAAGGTTTTAATTTCTTCCACCATCACCAAATTATATAAATCTTGGCGTGTATGTTTAAAATGTTCACAAATATCAGTATTAACCTCAATCCCTGCTTTGGATAATTCCGAATCTAACACCGATTTTAAAAGGGCGGCACACCCTCCACAGCCTGTTGCGGCTTTGGTATCTGCTTTTAATGCCCCTAAAGTCATGTTGCCTGATTCAATCGAACTGCAAACTTGCCCTTTGCTAACATCATGGCAGGAACAAATTTGTGCCGAATCTGGTAAGGCATCAACGCCTAAACCAACCGATTCATCTGAGCGAGAGGGTAAAATTAGGGTATCAGGGTGTTCGGGTAATTCAATTTTATTGAGGCAATATTGCAATAAAGTGCCATAGCCTGAGGCATCACCGACTAACACCGCGCCTAATAATTCTTTTTTATCCGCACTGACGACCAGACGCTTATAAATTTCATCCGCCCCGTTTTGATAAGTATACGTCAGCGAATTTTTAGTATGTGCGTGTGCATCTCCAATACTAGCAACATCAACCCCCATGAGTTTTAACTTGGTACTCATATCCGCGCCTTCAAACGCAGCGTCTTCGCCTGCCAACACCTTCACAACCGTCCGTGCCATTGCATAACCTGGGGCAACCAGACCAAAGATACTGCCATTCCAAATCGCACATTCACCAATCGCAAAAATATCAGGGTCTGAAGTCATGCACTGATTATTAATTTGAATGCCACCACGCGCACCTAAGGCAAGTCCTGATGAGGAAGCTAATTCATCCCGTGGACGAATCCCAGCGGAAAATATAATAATATCGGTTTCAAGCTCGCTACCATCGGCAAATTGCATTTTATGAAAACAGTTTTTTCCATCTGAAATTTTGGTGGTATTTTTACTGACATGAACCCCAATGCCTAAGTCTTCGATTTTTTTTGCCAGCATTGCGCCGCCGCCTTCATCGACTTGTACTGCCATTAAGCGGGGAGCAAACTGAACCACATGAGTTTTAAGTCCTAAATCCTTTAAGGCTTTCGCAGCTTCCAAGCCTAATAAACCGCCGCCAATTACCGCACCGACTTTGGAATGTTTCGCCAGTGCTGTAATCGCTTCTAAATCTTCAATGGTTCGATAAACATGGCACTGCGCGCGTTCGTGTCCTTGAATCGGGGGAACAAATGGGTAAGAACCTGTTGCTAAAATAATTTTATCGTAAGGGATGGTCACGCCTTTTTCCGAGGTGACACATTTTCGGACGCGATCAATGGATTCGGCTTTATCACCAATATGAATAGTAATGCCATTGGCTTCAAAAAAACCATCCTCCACCATTGATAAGTCATCAGCAGTTTTTCCAGAGAAAAATTCGGTTAAATGCACTCGGTCATAAGCCACACGAGACTCTTCACAAAAAGTCACAACATCATAGGATTCTTTTAGTGAACTTGCCATCAGTGTCGTCAGAAAATTTTGCCCGACCATGCCATTACCGATGACAACCAATGTTTGTTTATTGCGCATGACTTACCTCAAAAGTGCTTAGTATAATTAGTATGGAGTAGTAAGCATAGAGTATGCCATTCAAAAATAAGTAATTGATAGTATTTAAATTTAGGAAAAAAGTATTCCTAAAAATACTGACAGCGCTCTAAAATGGTGCAAAAAAAGAGTCGGTTTATCATTTCATGTTGGCAAGTAGTAAAATAATAATAATGGATAATACGACCGAAAGGCCTTTCCAAAAAACCACTGGGTTTCGTTCTAATAAAGGCGGGCGAGTTTGATTTTGAAAGGTTTTATTTGGATGACGCAAGTCAAAGGTAAATTCGCTAATAGCTTGATAACGTTGACTTGGATTTGGTTGTAAAGCTTTTTTTAACACACCATCAACCCATAATGGAATTTGACGATCATCAGGGGTTAGCATGACGTATTTTAATTTATGTTGCGCCACTTTATTACTTGCTTGCGCCACTTTAACCCCATAAGGTAATTTACCTGTTAACATTTGATAACTGATAACCGCCAGCGAAAAAAGGTCAGAGCGCTGAGTGCCCGTATTCCCCAATAAATATTCAGGGGCTGTGTATTGTAATGTGCCTAATAAATTGGCGTGTTCAACGGGAGAGGTAATTTCCATAATCCCTGCAACTTTTGTCGAGCCAAAATCAATAATTTTTACCGTTCCCGTCACATCAATCATAATATTATCGGGTCTTAAATCCTGATGTAGCATTTCCATGCGATGAAATCCTTGTAAACCTTTGGCGATTTGCTCAATAATACCGCGCACGGTTTCTAAATCGGGCTTAGGATTATCACGCATCCATTGGGTTAACGTTTGCCCTTCAATAAATTCCATCGTCACATATAAAAAATGGCGCTGGCGTGTGGTCAGGCAAGGCTTTAAAACATGTGCATTATTATTGATCCGCCGTGCTATCCACTCTTCCATTAAAAACCGTTCTAAATAAGCTGTGTCTTGCTGACAATCAACTGAAGGCGTTTTTAAAATAACCTGTGCTTTCGTTTTTAGGTCAACGGCTAGATAAACATGACTGCGATGGCTTGAATGTATTTTGCGGATAATTTTATAACCATCAAAGGTACTTCTAGCCTCAAGGATGGGTGGAAAGGGTAATTCGGTCAGTTGCTGGCGAACGTCATCAATATTTTTATTAGGCAATTCGTCCACACATATAATTTGGATGGTTAAATTATCATCACTACCTTGCTTTAAAGCTTCTTCAGCAATTATTTTTGCCGCATTTTCTAAACAATTGTGCTGTTCATGGATAATTTTACTGATAAAGCGTGAATTAACAAATTCATAAATCCCATCGGTGGCGAATAAAAAATAATCGCCGATGGTCACCTGAAAAGAATCGTAATCAATTTCAAGCCGTGGCAAAACCCCCATTGCACGACTCAGATAACTTTTTTCTTTGGAAACCCAGCGGCGATGATCGTTGGTTAATTGCTCAAGCGTTTGATCCCTTAATCGATAAATTCGAGTATCGCCTAAATGGAAAATATGGGCGGTGGTTGATTTGATAATCATAGCGCTTAACGTGCAAACATAGCCTCGATCTTTATGGTAACGCCCACGGCCTTGCTGACTTTGTGAATACAGCCATGAATTGGTTGCACTTAAGACTTGATGACCTGATTTTTTAACGGACCATGCCTCTGAGGTGCAAAAATAATCGTCTAAAAACCCCGTAACCGTGGCTTGGCTGGCGACCTGACTGACATCACTACTGCTAATACCATCTGCGAGTGCAATCGCAATACCTTTTGAGGTTAATTGCGGTTCATTAGGTATATAAACACCATGAAAATCTTGGTTAATTCGTTTGCGGCCTTTGTCTGAATATTGACCTATAGATATTTTTAAGTGTTTAGACATCTCGGCTTTCAGTAATCTTAAATTGGTTTTTTAAGTCATGGGTGACCGAATCGCGATTATAAATTACGGTCAGGACTCATTTTGACATGGGTATAATATAAAGGTAAGCCGACAAATAAGGATCCTCCGATTAAATTGCCAAAAACCGTTGGTAATTCATTCCAGACAAGGTAATCAACTAACGTAAAATTGCCGCCCATAATCATTGAAAAGGGGAATAAAAACATATTGACAATTGAGTGCTCAAAGCCCATGAAGAAAAACAGCATAATGGGCATCCACATTGCCATCATTTTTCCTGTGGCTGAGGTTGAAATCATTGCACCCACAACACCCATTGAAACCATCCAGTTACATAACATTGCCCGAATAAAAATAGTAAACCACCCCCCGGCGCCATGTGCTTTATACCCTAAGGTTCTGGCTTCACCAATTTTCCCCACTTTTTCAGCAATCGCGCCGCCATCCACACTATAACCATAAGTTAAAATGAAAGACATCATAAACGCTACCGCTAACGCACCTGCAAAATTGCCTAAAAAAACCAACCCCCAATTACGAAGCACCTGATTGAAACTAACGCCTACGCGTTTATCCAACCATGCCAACGGTACTAAGGTAAAAACCCCTGTTAATAAATCAAACTTCATCAAATAAAGCATAATAAAACCAACGGGGAAAAGCACCGCACCCAATAATGGTGAGCCTGTTTTGATGATAACGGTAATTGCAAAAATTGCTGCCAGCGCTAAGGTTGCACCCGCCATAAAGGCACGAATCAAGGTATCTTTGGTCGACATATAGACTTTTGCCTCCCCTGCATCAACCATCTTAGTGACAAACTCGGTAGGCTCTAAATAGGACATAATATTTTCTCTCTCAATGTTAATATAGGTTATCAAGCAAAAAAAATGCCACACTATAAAAAATAGTCTAGGGAGTTAATAGTCACGGCTATTCCATTATTTTTTTAGGACCCTCTTTTTTTAATTAACACCCTCTTTTTCGCACCTATTTAGCGCAATTATTTTTTTAAGGCGGAGTTTTAATTGTAGAATAAAAAAATAGGATTCCATTGAAACGCAAAAACCTAGCCTTTTAGTTGGTATAAATAATGCTTGCTCTATACTCATCAAATTTTAAATAACAGGAACAAAGATGTCGGCTCAAAAATTCAACCTATTGTCGTTTTCTGGCAATATGAAGATTCTTCACATGACGTGGTTTGCCTTTTTTATTAGTTTTATGGTGTGGTTTAGCCATGCCCCGTTAATGTTGGTGATTGCAGACTCTTTGGGCATGACAAAAGATGAAATTAAAATTATTCTGTTGCTCAATGTTGCTTTAACCATTCCTGCTCGGATTGCAATTGGGATGTTGGTGGATAATTTTGGCCCTAAACGTACCTTCACTAGTTTGCTTATTCTGGGTAGTTTTCCCTGTTTCTTTTTTGCCTTTGCTCAAAACTTTGAACAATTAGCCCTTGCTCGATTTTTAATGGGTTTTATGGGCGCAGGGTTTGTGATTGGCATTCGGATGGT
>JAGLBU010000015.1 GCA_023146575.1 Methylococcales bacterium | reverse complement strand
GGTCTAAACATCCGCATCTTGCGTTCCATTTTCAAGCTAATACGGCTGGCGGTGACGTTGGCGACACAGCCATTTTTAAAGGTTAACCGTGCATTGGCAATATCCGTTCCCTTGGTTAATACAGGCGTACCACTGGCTTCAATGCGATCGACTTCACTATCAACTAACGCTAAAATAATATCAATATCGTGAATCATTAAATCCAACACTACGCTAACGTCATTAGCACGGGGGTTAAAGGGTGATAAACGATGCGACTCGATAAACAAAGGCTTGCTCTCATCATCTAAACCCAAAATAGCAGGGTTAAAACGCTCAAGATGACCCACTTGTAACACCCTGTTTTTTTCCTTAGCAATCACAATTAATTCATCCGCTTCTTCTACCGTCACCGTCATGGGTTTTTCAACCAACACATGCGCGCCTGCGGTTAAAAAATCTTTTGCCACTTGATGATGCAATGATGTCGGTACCACAATACTCACGGCATCTACATTTGATAATAACGCGGCATAATCCGTATAGGCTTTGCAGTGATACTTTTCAGCAATGGTGGCTGCGATTTTTAAATCAACATCTACCACGGCCACTAATTCACAATCGGAGTGATTCACATATTTTTCAGCGTGAAATTTTCCAAGATAACCTGTACCAATCACTGCGCATTTAAGTTTTTTCATGTAACCTTTAAGTTTTAGTTGGGGAATGTTAATCCAAACGCATGGGCTTGCCAATTAAATAACCTTGGGCATATTCAATTCCAAAGTCTTTTAAAATCGCCAAAATCGCTTCATTTTCAACAAATTCAGCAATTACTTTTTTACCCAATGCTTGCGAGACTTCGGTTAACGCTTTGGTAAAAATTCTATCTTCACTATTCTTATCAATTTGACGAATAAACGCGCCATCAATTTTTACATAGTCTGCCGATAAATGCTTTAGGTAATAAAAAGATGAAAAACCCACGCCGAAATCATCCAATGCAAAGGCACAACCAAGTTTTTTAATTTTATCAATTAAGCACTGCGCGGCTAAAAAGTTTGAAACCGCTGAAGTTTCGGTGATTTCAAAAATAATTCGCTGAGGGTCGACATTATCATGATTTAATTGCTCTGAAATTGTCTCAAAAATAGAGGTATCATTAAAAGATAACCCTGATAAATTAATGGATATTTTATAATCCTCGCCCCGCTCTCTCAATTTAATATGCTGCTGAATGGCGGCTTTAATCACCCAACGATCAATTTTATCAATAATTCCGACTTTTTCTGCCACTCCAATAAATTCATCGGGCATAATTAATTGACCCTGCTCGCCTTTCATCCGAATTAAACATTCATAATGAGTAATAGTGTTGGTTTTTATTTCTAAAATAGGCTGATAAAACAATTCAAATTGATGATAAAGCAGCGCCTCTTCAATCGCTTCCTTCCAATAGTGATCTTGCGTCAGTAGGGTATGATAATTAATGCTATTTGAGAAAACATGATGCTGACAGCCCCCTTGTTCTTTAGCGCGATACATGGCTAAATCCGCATTTGCCAACAAATCATCCACTGTCTTTCCGTGTTGAGGGTATACCGCCACCCCAATACTAACGCTTACTTTATAGATTGCCCCTTTAGAATGGTATTCTAATTGTGCGAGCTCACAATTAATTTTTGCCGCCGCCATCTCAAGGCCATTAAGATCATTACATTGCATAATGATGGTAAATTCATCGCCACCAATTCGAAACAGCATATCAGTGGTGCGTAAACTTTTTTTCAACTGCTTTGCCACCTGTACCAATAATTTATCGCCTTCGCTATGATTACAGCTGTCATTAATGACTTTAAATTGGTCTAAATCTAAATAAAATAACGCTAAAGGGTAGTTATAACGCTTGGCTAAATCAATTTTATGCTCTAGATCACTTTGGAATATTTTTCGATTACGAAGCCCTGTTAACACATCAACCGTTGACATTTTTAGCATTTCAGCCTCAATCCGCAAACGATTACTAATATTAATCCCTAGTGTTAACAGCAACTTGCCAGACTTATGATGCTTTCCTTTTATCAGCGAATGTGACCACGAAATATGACAATTACTTTCATCAGTTAATAATAATCCATCTATTTTAACAATATCTTGCAAATGACCTTTTTTTAACGCCTCTATTTTATTTAAATGTTCTACTTCTATTTTTGGGATAAAGCTTGAAAATTTTTTCCCAATAACCGCTTCTTTTTTAAGTTCTAAGGCTTTTAACCCTGTCGCATTAATTGAAATAATATCGCCATTTTCATTTTGCAAAATAATAATAATTGGCGCAACTTCGACTAACTGCTCACTAAAATCTCGTTCTGAAGCTAATTCATCGGATTGCTCTAACAATTCTTGCGTATGCGCTTGTACTTGTGTTTCCAGCGCTTCTAATTGTTCTGTCACTGTAAAAGCCGACTGATTCAGCTCATCAAGTTCATCATGGGCGAGTAATATTTCAGATTGGGCAGAAATTTTTTGTTTAAAACTCGTATATTTTTGTTTTCCCAATAACGGCAATGCCTCTGACATCTGTGTCATTCGTTTTGAAAAAGTATGAATCACAAATAATAATAAAACCATTAGCATTACAAAATTAAACACACTAAACCACAAAATTCGTTCATGATTAAAGCGCAGTGCAATCAAATCTTTACTAATATTGGAAATCACCACAAAAAATAATGGCTGTGAACGTAAGGTTTCTTTAAGTGGAAACGATCTTAATTGATACGATTGATTATCAAGCTTAATAATACGGCGTTTGTCTAATAATTTAACCAATGAATAGTGCTTTTTAACCTGCCTAAACAAAGATTCCTGAAAAGGAATATGGATTTTATCGGTCACATTATGGCTTAATGAAAAATCGCCTAAAACCGCATTTCCAATTAAAATAGCGCTTTCAACCCCCGTTAAGGCTTTATATTGTTGCATTATAGTCGTAAAAGACCTTGCCACACTCAACGCCCCAATCACATCACCCTTTATTGAAATAGGCACAATCGTTTGCTGGTAACAACTTTTTTGACAATGGACTTGATAATCAGGGGTTTTATATTTTAAAACATTGAGTAAGGTTTTATTTTGGGTCGGGAGCAAATGAGAATCCCAATGCTTAACCACAGCGCCATCTAAATCAAATAAAATAAATTCCTCAAAACCATCAAATGAGGACAAATGATTGATATTCTGGTCGATTAAAGCCGTTGTTTCATGTAATGAGGTCGGCGCATGACCTTCTAAAAAAATCTTCAACGTTTGTGCGCTTGCTTTAAAGGATTGTTCTATCAAGCTTTCGGCGGCATTAATATGTTGTAACGTTACTTTTTGTTGCCGAGACTCAAAATTCTCAGATTCATTGAGATAAAGTTGATAACTTATAATACTAATACCAAATAAAACAATACTGCCAATAATCACCGAAAATCGCCACGTTAGGCTTAAAAAAAATCGTTTTTTAATCATAATCCTTAAACCTAATAGTAAGATGTTAGTAAAAACACATCCTCAGCATTTTGTTAAAACACTTTGGTCTCTAAAAAATATTGCAAGCCGCTATGCACGCCTTGGGTCAAACGCATCACTAACACAATCTGCAAATAAATTTGCCGCCAACACCAGTATAAACATAAAAATAAACGAGGCCGTTAATGACCACCACACTAATGGCTCTCGTGCCATTTCTAATCGTGCGCCATTAATCATGTTTCCCCAGCTATAAGTGGTCGGATCGACGCCAATATTAATGTAAGACAATACTGCCTCCGCCAATACCAAGGCACTAAAATCCAATACCACCGAAATCAGCACAATATGCATTACATTCGGTAGAATATGCCGCCACAATATTTTACTACGCTGAACACCTAACGCCTGCGCCGCTTGTACATATTCCATTTCACGTAATTTTAAGGTTTCTGCACGTAATAATCGACATAAACCTGTCCAACTGGTCACACCCAAAATTAAACACAAAAATAATAATCGCATATCTGCACGAATAATTAGACTGGTAAAATCTTCAGCGTGATTTGCCATGTATACCTGTACCATCAAGATGGAAGCCGCAATGAGCAATACACTGGGGATAGAATTTAAGGTGGTATAAAGGTATTGAATCACATCATCGACCCAACCTCTAAAAAACCCTGCCATAATTCCAAACGTAATCGCTAATGGCAGCATAATCAAAGTGGTCAAAGACCCGATCACTAACCCCGTGCGAATACTTTTAATTGCCTGATAAAAAACATCTTCACCGACTTTATCGGTTCCAAAAATATGATAATAAAATGACAATTCTATTAATATAAAACTTGCCACTATCACCATGGCCACTAAAACCCCAACTAATTTTAAGGACACAGCACTTTGCTTCCAATATACAAAAGAATCAATCTGCCGATAACGGTTGCTCCCCCAAAAAACAAAAACCATCATGGCACAAACCCCTATGCCTTTTAAAAAACCCTGCCCACTTTTGAGTACTATATCGGTTATTTTTTGATGTTCAGGATGATCTAAATACGCCCCTGCATACTTTAAACGTGGATAACGCCACACTTTAGTGCCATTATCCAAAATAACCATTTCTTTACTATAAAGATGGGTGGCAAACGGCGCAGAATAGGTTTTTTCACCCTGCGTTCGCAACGGTGTCATCCAATAATCCAACACACTAATAATGGGTTTAGCATGGCTTTCATCGGATTTATAATGAATGGAATCAAACAAACCAATCATCATAAAAAACACTAAAAACACCAATGACAACATCCCACTTTTGTTGTGACATATTTTGCGCAAAGGGCGTTTGAATTGCGGTTTTCGGACGACATAAAAACTCAAAAAAATCACCGCCACCACTAAACAATAAATTAAGGCATCTGTCCATAAAATCACCATTAGGATAATCTCACGCGTGGGTCGACTAAGGTGTAGGAAATATCCGTCATCAATAACCCGACGATATACAACACCGAGCCTAAAAAAACCATCGAACGTACAATGGCAAAATCTTGGCGGTTAATCGCATCAATGGTATAGCTGCCTAACCCTGGAATGCTAAAAAATGATTCGGTAATTAAACTGCCCATAAATAACAGCGGTAATACCACCACCACCCCTGTTAAAATAGGGATCAAGGCATTTCGTAATACATGTTTAAACAACACTTGGGTTTCAGTTAAGCCTTTTGCTCTGGCGGTACGCACATAATCTTTTTCAACTTCTTCTAAAAAAAGGGTTCGATACCATCTTGCCCCTGAACCGACCCCCGACACCACTGCAATCATCACAGGCAACACTAAAAATTTAATCGCCTCAAGTCCTGTGTCATAACCTGAAATAGGCACTAAACGTAATAATTTCCCAACTAAAAACTGTCCACCAATAATATAAAATAATGAGGAGATCGACATTAAAATAACGCAAATAATGATGCTACTGAGTTCAATATAACTGTTTCGAAATAGCACCATTAATAACGCCATTGAAATATTCACCAATAGCCCCACGATTAACGACGGTAAGGCAATGGCTAGACTTGCCCACATCCGTTGTTGAATATCACTGCCAATATTACGACCACTATCGGAAGTGCCAAAATCAAACACAAATAAACGCATGGATTTTTGATAAAAAATGGTTTCAACCACAGGGTTATTGGCCTTACTATTCCACAACAGTGGTAAATCATAGCCTCGTTGTTGCTTCCAATTATTAACCGCTTCTTGAGTCACATGTTTTTGCCCTAACTGCATTCGTGCCATGTCATCGGGGCTATTGACAATAAAAAACAATACAAAGGTTAAAATATTAACCCCCATCAACAAAGGTAAAGCATATAAAAAACGGCGAAGCATGTAATTTATCATTTAAAAAACTCTAACGTTAGTCAAGGCTTACAGAATGCGTAAAATCATCGCTCAAAGCCTTTAATATTAAGTCGCTCGAACAGAAAATAGAGCAAAATACGAGTTTATCATTATAATGAAAAAATTTTTAAGAAAATCTACATAGAGTATTTCTATATGAAATCGAGCATTCATTCCACGGCTATCATCGAAAATAACGTTATTTTAGGAAAAAATGTCATAATTGAGGCTTTCGTCGTTATAAAATCGAACGTGGAAATTGGTGATAACTGTAAAATTGGTGCGCAAGCGGTCATACAATCGTTTGTCAAAATGGGCAACAATAATGAAGTGCATCCGCAGGTGGTCTTAGGGGGATTGCCTCAAGATATTAGCTTTAACGCCCAAACTGTTTCATGGCTGGTGATTGGTGATAATAATGTTTTTCGGGAAGGCTTTACCGCGCATAGAGCCACGCTAGAACACGGGGAAACTCGCATTGGCTCGGATTGTTACTTTATGAACAATAGCCATGTGGCGCATGATTGCC
>JAGLBU010000149.1 GCA_023146575.1 Methylococcales bacterium | reverse complement strand
CTAAAATTATGCACTGGAAAATTTATTATTTTTCTGGATGATGATGATTATTTTTTACCTGAACATCTTACTAAATTAGTCCACGCTGCACACGCGCACCCTGAAACCAAGGTTATCTATACAGGCGTTCAATGTGTGGATCAAAATAAGGCCTTATTAGAGACTCAGTTTGCCAGTCCTTTTAATTCAACTCGCTTGCTGTGTAATAATTTTATTCCCATTCATGCGGCGTTATTTTCCAAAGACCTCTTAAAAAAAGACTGTCAATTTGATGAATCATTCACCTTTTATGAAGATTGGGATTTTTGGTTACAAGCTTCAACGGTCACTGGTTTTTTATTTATTGAAGGCTTTAGTGCCATTTATAGAATTAACCCACAGTCTGGTTTTGGCGTGAATGCAGACACCAATACAGTCAATAAAGCGAGCCTAAAAATCTTTAAAAAATGGTTTCCGACTTTAAATGATCAACAAATGACACATTTAATGGGCAGCGCAGGAATACATGATATTAAAGAGCAAAAAATTCAAGCACTCAATCATAAAAATACCCTTAATGATAAAACTATATTTGATAAAGAAACTCACATTCAAAATCAAAACCAGCAGTTATTAGTACAGCAACAAAAAATTCAACATCAAGCTAATCAGTTAGAACAAACCACCCAAAACTATAAGCAACAATCCCATCAATTAGAACAACAATTTGATCAATTATTAATTGAAAATCATAAAAATAATATTCAACAGCACGCATTAACCACCCTAGAAGAAACACTGGTTCAAAAAAATAATGATTTAGCACAGGTACATCACCATTTAGCCCTTAAACATCAAGAATTGGACGCACTATATCGTTCATCCAGTTGGCTAATGACCAAACCGTTGCGGCTGGTCAAAGACCTGTATCTTTACAGTAAACAACGGTTGCAAAAAATCCCCCCGATTATTGTCCCACCAGAAATTAAGTCACAACCTGATATTAATGACTACACGACATGGGTGGCTCGTTACGATACCTTGGACGATACGCAAAGAAATAACATAAGGCAGGCTATAAAAACATTCGCCAAACGCCCCTTAATTTCCATTGTGATGCCGACGTATAAATCACCACTTGAGTATTTAGAACAGGCAATTTTATCCATCCAAAACCAACTTTATCCCTATTGGGAATTGTGTATCGCTGATGATGCCTCTGATGACCCACAACTTACCGCCTTATTGCAACAATATGCTAATGGTGATTCGCGTATCAAAATCACCTTTCGCTCTGAAAATGGTCATATTTCGGTTGCCTCCAATTCAGCGCTGGCATTAGCGACAGGGGAGTTTATTGCCTTAGTTGATCATGATGATTTAATTCCTGAACATGCGCTGTTTTGGGTAATAGATGCAATCAATAAAAATCCAACGGCGGCGTTAATTTATTCGGACGAAGATAAATTATCCGAAGAAAACGGCACTCGCATTAATCCTTATTTTAAGTCTGATTGGAATCATGAATTATTTTTAGGTCACAATATGATTTCACATTTAGGGGTCTATAAAACCGATATTATGCGTGATATAGGGGGCTTTAGAGTCGAATTTGAAGGCTCTCAAGATTATGATTTAGCGTTACGATTTATTGAAAAAATAAGCCCTGAACAAATTATTCATATTCCTAAAGTGCTTTACCATTGGCGTATTTTAAATGGCAGTGTTGCTAAAAACATTGACACTAAACCTTATGCTTCCATTGCGGCTGAAAAAGCGGTTAATGAGCATTTACAACGCTGTAAACTTAATGCTCATGTCAAACGGTTTGAATATGGTCATCGGTTATATTTTGACCTGCCTCAAAAAGAACCCTTCGTCTCAATTATTATCCCAACTCGAAATGCTAAAAACTATGTTCAAAAATGCATAGAAAGTTTATATGATCTAACGACTTATAAAAACTTTGAAGTGATCCTGATTGATAATGGCTCTGACCAACAAGATGCGATTACCTATTTTGCACAATTAGCGCAGGTTCATGAAAATTTTCGAATCATTCGGGATGATCGTCCCTTTAATTATTCTGCCCAAAATAACCTCGCGGTCTCTCAAGCGGAAGGCGAATTCATTGCCTTGCTCAATAACGATACTGAAATTATTTCGCCTAATTGGTTGAGTGAGATGGTCAGCATCGCCGTGCAACCAAATGTTGGCGCCGTCGGTGCAAAATTATTATACGATCACAATGTCATCCAACATGCAGGGGTTATTTTAGGACTGGGCGGTTGTGCTGGACATTCCCATCATATGCTTGCCTCAAATTTACCAGGTTATTTTGGACGTGCCGCCTTAACACAAAGCATGTCCGCCGTGACTGCCGCCTGTTTGGTGGTACAAAAAGATAAATTTTTAGAAGCCAAAGGTCTCAATGAAAAAGATTTGACTATTGCGTTTAACGATGTCGATCTGTGTTTAAAATTATTAGAACTTGGTTATCGAAATATCTACACGCCATTTTCCATGCTCTACCATCATGAATCTGTCACCCGTGGTTTGGATGATTCACCGCAAAAACAAGAACGTTTCATTAAAGAAACCCAATACATGCAACAAAAATGGCCAACCATTATTCAAAATGACCCTGCCTACAATGTTAATTTAACCTTAAACCGTTCAGATTATAGCTTAGCATGGCCACCCAGAGAAATTGTTGAATAAAACTTATCTTGTGCAAAATGATGTAATTCTCAAAGTCCTATCGGGGCTTGACATGCTCAGGATCCCAGTGAACACCGTCTCGCACCATAGAGTTTAGGATAACAATCATCTTTTTAACGCAGGCAATTATGGCAACTTTTTTCGGTTTTCTTGAGGCTAATAATTGCTGATATTTTGCTTTAAAAACAGGGTTTGATTGTATGATTGACATCATTGCCATGAACAAAACGGTTCTGACTTGATAACGTCCGCCCTTTGTTGATCGCCTGCCTTGAAAGCTTCCACTTTCTCGATTAATCGGCGCAACTCCAACTAAAGAGGCGGCTTGCTTACCACTAATTAATCCCAATTCAGGCATATTGGCGAGTAAGTTGAAGGAGACAACTTTTCCGACACCCCGGTGCATCAATGGTAACGCAGTTGTTCGCTCCACAGATAACCGCGCAAAGGGTAATAAAAAACATGTCCGAAAGTTTATTCTTTTTATGTAGGTCTCTTCTTGGGTCGGTTAATTCCTGAAAAATGGTGAATAATTGAAGCTATTGGTTGAACTATCATTTTTAAATCACAAATAACTATACTTTTCCTCTCGTATACGCCATAAAGGCAAGTATTTTTAAACCCGATTGCCCTGCCCATTAAGTAATAACATTGACAAATAGTGCTAATTTATCTTATTATCCCTCGTCTTTTTATCCGTTTTTATTAAACGCAACTTCAGGTCTTAAATGTCATGAAAAGAACTTATCAACCCAGTAAAATTAAACGTGCGCGTACCCATGGTTTTCGTGCCAGAATGGCTACAAAAGGGGGTCGTAACGTCATTAACGCACGCAGAGCCAAAGGTCGTGCTAAATTAGCACTTTAATTGTCGCCTCAAGGCTTTAGCTTTCCCCCGACATTACGCTTAAAAACCCCTGCCGATTTTCAAAATGTTTTTAGCGATCCTGTAAAATCAACTGATCGATATTTTACATTGTTAGCGATTAATAATTCATTTGAACAGCCTCGGCTGGGGCTTGCAATTGCTAAAAAAAATATTAAAAAAGCCGTTGACCGAAATAAAATTAAGCGTGTCGCTCGAGAAAGTTTTAGATTACAACAGCATCAAATTGGGACGCTTGATATTGTCGTCCTTGCACGACGAGATGCTGCAAAAACCTCCACAGTTGTTTTAACAAAATCACTCATAAAACATTGGCATAAATTAATCGAAAAATGCGATCAGCGCTCATAGTCTTACTGAAATTCTATGGGCTTTTTATAAGTCCCTTATTAGGCAATCACTGCCGATTTCATCCAAGCTGTTCAGGTTATGCAATTGAAGCGATTACTTTGCATGGCTCGATAAAAGGGAGCTACTTGACGCTTAGACGCTTATTAAGATGCCACCCATTTCATCCTGGGGGACTGGATCCCGTTCCTGAAAAAATTGGTAAAAAAAATGGATAATATTAGATTTATACTGATCCTTGCCTTAGCAATGATCGGTTATATGATGTGGGAGGCATGGCAAATTGATTATGTTTACCCGAAACCCGACATTAATAAAATAGAATTACCTGTGGTTGAAAACAGGGAAGAGTTACCGCTTGATGTTGATGGCAATAGACCTGTCACACCACAAGTACAAACACAGGCGCAGCCTCAAACCGCTGATACCTCTGTTCCGTTGGCAAAAGTTCAATCAGGCAACTTGATTAAAGTTAAAACCGATGTCTTTGCATTGGAAATTGACATGCAAGGTGGCACACTGCTTAATCTTGATTTAGTTCAATACCCCACCGAAAAAGAAAACACCGTTGTCACCAAACTTATGAATATGGTTGGCTTGACACCGAGTGAAACCAACATTACACCGATTCGTTTATTTGATAGCAGTGTTGAAAAATTATATTTAGCCCAAAGTGGTTTGATTGCCGATAAAGATTCAGCTAAAGCGCCTAACCATCACGAGCCTTTTACCGCTGAAAAAAATAGCTACGAAATGGCAGTGGGTGAAGATAGCCTAAGCATTCCATTAACGTGGACAAATGGTCAAGGTTTATCCGTTACCAAAACACTAACATTTACACGCGGCAGTTATAACATTCAACTCAGCCAAACGTTGAATAATAATACCGATAAAGCATGGGTTGGTCGTCAATACAGTCAATTCCAAAAACGCCCTTACGAAGAAGAAAAAAAGAACACCTTCATCAGAACCTATACAGGTGGCGTGTTTTATACCGAAGAAGACAAATATCAAAAGATTGACTTCGAGGAAATGGCGGAGGAAAAACTAGAGGTAAAAACCGTCGGTGGCTGGAGTGGTTATATTCAACATTACTTTGGTGCATTATGGGTACCGCCTGCGGATTCAGAAAACACCTTTTACACCAAAGAGTTAAAAGATTGGCGTTATGTCATTGGTTCGTATTCACCTGAAATTACCGTTGCCGCAGGTACGCAAGCGGTTTTAAAAGCTCAATTATTTGCAGGCCCTAAAATTCAACCGATGATGGAAGAAATTTCACCAGGGTTAGAGTTAACGGTCGATTATGGTTGGTTAACGTTTTTTGGGAAATATATTTACGCAGGACTCAACTGGTTTCATGGTCACATTGGTAACTGGGGCTTCTCGATTTTATGCGTCACCTTTTGCATAAAACTACTGTTCTTTCCATTGTCGCAAGCCAGTTATCGCTCTATGGCGAGAATGCGTAAAATTCAGCCTAGACTAAAAGAATTAAAAGAGAAATATGCGGACGATCGTCAACGATTTAATACCGAAATGATGACGATGTATAAAAAGGAAAAGGTCAATCCGCTCGGGGGGTGTTTGCCGATAATGGTGCAAATCCCTGTGTTTATTTCCTTATACTGGGTTTTAATTGAAACCGTTGAATTGCGTCAAGCGCCTTTTATTGGCTGGCTCACAGATTTATCCTCACAAGATCCCTTCTATGTATTGCCAATTTTATACGGTATTACTATGAAGATTCAACAAAGCTTAAATCCGCCACCGATAGACCCTGTACAAGCACGAGTGATGCAAATGTTTCCGATTATGTTCACTTTTTTCTTCTTGTTCTTCCCTTCAGGGTTGGTTTTATACTGGATTTGCAATAATACCTTGTCGATTATTCAACAATCGTATATTACTCGAAAGATTACCGCTGAAACTAATTAAGCGCAGGCTTTAGCGCGACACTAAGATGCTGAATACGGTGAACGTGTTCGGCATTTTTTATGAACACACTATTCAAATTTAGGAGCATTTTATGGCTTATGGTCACTTTAAATCCGTTTCAGAAGTGGCGCGATTATTTGATATTGAAGTCAGTGACAATAAAGTATTTGTTGAAACATTAGACATTAACATTCCTCTTGCTGATTTCAAGCGTTTGGAACAAAAATTATCAGATAAGCTCAACTTTTTCAATGAAACCACCATCTGCGAACGTATTATTAGCCCGATTTTAGAACTGGTTGCCGACCAATATGACCGCTTAAAAATTTGGTCGCATGTCCCTTATAATGTTGATAAAGAAAAAGGTTTAGTCGGTGAACCTGATTATTTAATTGCGGAAAAAACAAAATATGGCGATATGGGTATTCCACCTGTGTGTATTATTGAAGCGAAAAAAGATAACTTTGATGAGGGGTGGACACAAGCTTTAGCGGAAATGGTAGCCGCTTCCATGCAAGGTCAAAAAACCTGTTATGGCATCGTCACTACAGGGAATACATGGCAGTTTGCTTACTTAAAAAAGTCTATATTCATCCGCGATCCAACAATATTTTCAGCAACCATAAATTTACAAGATATATTTGACCGATTAAATTGGGTATTTAATATTTCACACCATAAAATATGATCGAAACACCCGATACCATTGCCGCAATTGCCACAGCTTCTGGAAACGGGGGCGTAGGTATTATTCGCCTATCAGGAAACAACGCGAAAGCCATAGCCTTAAACTTAACAACGCATAAAACACTCACGCCTCGCTTTGCCCATTTTAGTTCTTTTTATGAAGATCAAACTCAGGTTTTAGATTCAGGTATTTGTTTGTTTTTCCCATCCCCAGCCTCTTACACAGGCGAAGATGTAATCGAAATACAAGCGCATGGTGGCGCGGTAGTTTTAGAAATGCTATTACGCCGTGTATTGGCTTTAGGCGCACGATTAGCCAATGCAGGTGAATTTACCGAACGGGCTTTTTTAAATAACAAACTGGATTTAACCCAAGCCGAAGCTATTGCCGATTTAATCGAAAGTAGTACCGAGCAATCAGTTCGTTCCGCGCAGAAATCCATGCAAGGGGTATTTTCAGAACAAATTAATGCTTTAGTTGATGAACTGACTCAGCTTAGAATTTATGTGGAAGCGGCGATTGATTTTGTGGATGAAGAAATTGACTTTTTAGGCGATGGGATGGTTGAAACTAAAATAACCACCTTATCTAAAAAAATTCAAACCATTCAAAAAACCGCAGAACAAGGACGATTATTACGCGATGGTATGACCGTAGTATTAGCAGGCAAACCCAATGCAGGAAAATCAAGCTTATTAAACGCATTAGCAGGCTATGAAGCGGCGATTGTGACCAATATAGCAGGTACAACTCGGGATGTATTAAGGGAGCGAATTCAGCTTGAAGGAATGCCCTTACACATTATTGATACCGCAGGATTACGCGACAGTAATAACCCCATCGAACAAGAAGGTATCCGCCGAGCGCGTCAAGAATTAATAAAAGCCGATTGTATTGTTTTATTAATTGATGTTAAAGAAAAAAAAACCGATATAGAATTGTTAAATAGTCTGCCGAAAAATATTCCTTTAATCACGGTTTATAATAAAATTGACCTTATTAATCAATCGTCGCAACGTAAAGATACCATCACAGGCTGTGAGATTTATTTATCTT
>JAGLBU010000148.1 GCA_023146575.1 Methylococcales bacterium | reverse complement strand
CGATTTTCATCAATAAATTTAACCAACGCATTTAAGGAGGCAAAAATGGCTTGATTTCGATCATCTTCTGAAGTAATTTTAATCCCGTATTTCCGATCTAACAACACCGCAATCTCCAACGCATCAATTGAATCCAGTCCCAACCCTTCACCAAATAAAGGATCGGTTACGATAATATCGTCCGAGGTTACATCTTCCAAATGTAATCCTTCAATTAATAACGTTTTTAATTCATCAATCAGTTTTTCAGACATATTTTTTTCAAGTTAAAAGTAATAATTCAATTATTTATTTTAGCGTATTTATCAAAATTTCCATTTCATTTTTAACGTGTCAGCATTTCTTTTAATGTAAGCACAATATAATCAATCTGTTTTGGCGTGATAAAAGGGTTCATTGGTAAACTTATTACTTCTTTTGAAAGTAATTCTGCAACAGGAAAAGCCCCTTCAGAAAAGTTAAGGTATTGAAAGCACGCTTGTAAATGTAATGGCATCGGGTAATGAATCGCCGTAGGAATACCCTGCTTTTGTAAGTGTGCTTGTATCGCCGCTCGGTTTGGAACCCGCAAAGTATACTGCGCCCAAACACTCTGGCAATCGGATGCAATATCAGGGGTTTTAAACTGTTTAGAAAGCGCAAGTGTGTAAGCTTTAGCAACGGCTTGGCGCTGTTTTATTTCGCTAGCATACGTTGGAAATTTCGCTAATAAAATCGCCGCCTGTAAAGCATCTAACCGCCCGCCCATGCCAATATAATCATGATGATAACGTTTCCTTTGTCCGTGCTCACGCAACATGGCAATTTTTTTCGCATAACCATCATTTTGTGTCAAAACCGCCCCACCATCACCATATGCCCCTAAGGGTTTTGCAGGGAAAAAACTGGTGGTATAAATATCACAATGATGAACTTCCTGTTTGCCTTTGTAGGTTGCACCAAACGATTGCGCCCCATCAATAATCACTTTTAAATTGTGTTTTTGAGCAATGGCATTGATTTTATCCATTTCCGCAGGCTGTCCATACAAACTCACAGGCATAATAATTTTAGTTTTATCGGTAATCGCCGCCTCTATTAAATCGGGATTTAGGTTGTAACTGACAGGGTCAACATCCACAAAAACAGGCTTAGCCTTCATCAAAGCAATGGTTTCAGCAGTAGCAATAAAGGTAAAAGGTGTGGTAATAATTTCATCATCAGGCTCAACATCCATTGCCATCATTGCTAATAATAACGCATCCGTGCCACTGGAACAGCTAATCACATGATTTGCATTGGTAAAATCACACAACGTTTGTTCTAGCTCAGTCACCTTTTGCCCCATTACAAAAGCAGTATTACTTAAAACTTCATCTATTTGCCGCTCTATTTGCGGTTGTAACGCCCAATATTGTTTTTTTAAATTGGCAAAATCAATCGATATGGGGGCTTGTTCAATTGCATTAAGACAGGTATCAATACTGATAAAATCATTAGGATACTGCTCTAAATAGCGTGGGTTTTTGGTTAATATTTTTCCATTAATTGCTTGAACGGCCGCCAACATTTGCGCGATTTTAATATCGCCAATCTCTAAATCAATATAAGCAGGGGTTTTAGCAATTTTAATCTCTGTACATAGGTTTTTAAAAAATACTTGCGTTTTTTCTCTGATTTTTTCGATTGTGAGCAATGGTGATACTTGCTTTAATCTCTCTATTTGTTTGGACTCTAATTCCAATAAAGACGCTGAGGTAATATAGACTTGATAATCATCGCTTTGAATTAAGGCTTGATAAACACTGGCTGACTCGGGTGCTTTTTCAGAATTATCCAGCGGATAAAGGTCAATGATGAGCGCTAAATCCAGTAAAATGTTTTTCATGGTTTTTATACCGTAAAGAGGGGCGTGCTATTATAGCGAGATTTTTTTAAAAAAAACGACCCTTTTTAACCACAATAAATTGATATGGATCAGCTCAATTCTAGCCTTTTTTCACCGCTTATTCCTCGTAAAGCTAAGGCTCCCTTATCATGGGTAGGTCTAAAGGGCTGTGCAGATGCGTTGGCATTAGCGGCGGCGATTAAAAAGGAAAAACGTTTATTTGTAATTGTGACCGAAGATACCCAAACGGCGTTACGTTTAGAGCATGAATTAGCTTTTTTTTTGGAAAACGATCAACCCATTTTACAATTCCCTGACTGGGAAACGCTGCCCTATGATGTCTTTTCTCCCTTACCTGAAATCATCTCAGAGCGTCTAAAAACCTTAGCCTTACTGTCTCAAACAAAACGCGGGGCGGTTATTTTATCGCTGGCAACCTTGATGCACCGTTTGGCTCCGCGCGAACATGTGTTAGCCCATAGCTTTGTGTTAGCACTAGGGGGGAATTTTAATTTAGAATTAAACTGCTTAAAGCTTGAAAATGTAGGCTATCAACGGGTTTCAAACGTTTATCAACATGCAGAATTTGCCGTGCGTGGCTCAATCATTGATTTATTTCCAATGGGCAGTCAACAACCCTATCGAATTGAATTACTAGATGATGAAATAGAATCCATTCGCACCTTTGATATTGAAACTCAAATGTCATTGAAAAAAGTAAAGCAAATTCAATTATTTCCTGCGCGTGAATTCCCCGTCACTGATAATTCCATCAAACTATTTCGTCAACAATTTCGTCAATATTTTCCAAAAACCCCGACCGAAAATACGTTGTATATTGATGTCAGCAAAGGCATTATGCCCAGTGGTATTGAATATTACTTACCCTTATTTGTACAACAAACGGAATCGTTTTTTGATTATTTATCCGACAGTACCGTATTGGTTTTACCCAATAGCATTGAAAAACTCGCCAAGGATTTTTATGATGAAGCACTATTACGTTTTGAACAGCGAAAATACGATCTTGAGCGTCCTATTTTGGAACCTCAGCAATTATTTTTACGCCATAGTGAATTTTTAAACAAAATCGAACCTTTTAAACGCATAGTTTTAGGAGTGTTAAGCACCACCGAAGCGGTTCATTTTAATTGTAAAACCTTACCCGTATTAGCTATTGATACGCGT
>JAGLBU010000147.1 GCA_023146575.1 Methylococcales bacterium | reverse complement strand
TTTCGTGATCGCTTTGCCGATTGGCCAATACGAGTGGAAGTAGCTTCTCGCTTTGTTACCCCTAAACAACAAAAAATTATCAGTGCCGATTTGGCCGCAGGTCAAGTTGATATTATTATTGGCACCCATAAATTATTGTCAAAATCTATTCAATATCAGCAATTAGGCTTAGTCATTATTGATGAAGAACATCGCTTTGGGGTCCGTCAAAAAGAACATTTTAAAAAATTACGCAGTGAATTGGATATTTTAACCTTGACGGCAACCCCTATTCCTCGCACTTTAAATATGGCCATGTCAGGCTTACGCGATATTTCAATTATTGCCACGCCTCCCCCTAACCGCCATCCCATCAAAACCTTTATCAGTGAATGGGTAGATGCACAAATTAAAGAAGCCTGTCAGCGTGAAATTAAACGCGGCGGTCAGGTTTTCTTTTTACATAATAATGTCAAAAGCATGGAAAAGATGGCGCTAACCTTGGAAGCCTTAATTCCTGAAGTGCGAATTGAAATTGCTCACGGTCAAATGCCTGAGCGTGAATTAGAGCGAATTATGTTCGATTTTTATCATCAACGCTTTAATCTTCTCCTCAGCACCACCATTATTGAAAGTGGTATTGACCTGCCCACCGCCAATACCATTATTATTAACCGCGCGGATAAACTCGGCCTAGCGCAATTACATCAACTACGCGGACGGGTTGGGCGCTCTCATCATCGCGCTTATGCGTATTTTGTGGTACCGCCAAAAAGTTTAATGAGTAAAGATGCCATCAAACGATTAGAAGCGGTGGAAGCTTCAGGTGAATTAGGCGCAGGTTTTATGTTGTCGTCACATGATTTAGAAATTCGCGGCGCAGGGGAATTATTAGGCGATGGTCAAAGCGGTCAAATTCAAGAAATTGGCTTTACCTTTTATACTGAATTATTAGAAAAAGCCGTCAATGCCTTAAAAGAAGGTAAACAACCTGAACTCGCGCTGTCTTTAGAGACTGGGGTTGACGTTAATTTGCAAGTATCAACGTTAATTCCTGATGATTATTTAGGCGACATTCACGCACGCTTAGTATTATACAAACGCATTGCTAGTGCTGAAACCATAGAAGATTTACAACAACTGCGCATTGAAATAATTGACCGTTTTGGTTTGTTTCCAGAGTCGGTTACGGCGTTATTTTTAGTCAGTGAAATTAAACAACAAGCTGAGCCTTTAGGCCTTAAAAAAATTGAATTTACTCAAGCAGGCGGTCGTATTGTTTTTGGTAAAACTCCCCACATTAATAGTGAAAACTTAATTGTATTGGTGCAATCGCAACCACAATGTTATCAACTTAAAGGCGTTGAGCAATTAAAAATCCTAAAAAACTTTAGCGATTTAGATGAGAAAGTAAGCTTTATTCAACAACTTCTTAATGACTTAACTTTAAAATAGTGTGCTATGACCATTAAACAAGCGTTACAAAAACTTCTTGATTCTCAATCATTAACCCGTGAAGAAATGCGCGCTGTCATGCTGCAAATCATGACAGGAGCGGTAAGCGATGCCCAAATGGCAAGCTTTTTAATTGCACTTCGTTGTAAAGGTGAATCTATTGATGAAATTACCGCTGCCGTGGAGGTCATGCGCAAATTAGCCTTACCGATTAATATCACGGGAAAACATATAGTTGATACCTGTGGCACAGGCGGTGATGGGGCAAATACTTTTAATATTTCAACCACTGTCGCCTTTGTAGTCGCTGCTGCAGGCGGTGTCGTCGCAAAACATGGTAACCGCTCGGTTTCAAGTAGCTGTGGGAGTGCTGATGTTTTAGAAGCCGC
>JAGLBU010000146.1 GCA_023146575.1 Methylococcales bacterium | reverse complement strand
CATACCATTGCTGTGCGTAAAGAAATGGGTGTGCGAACCCTCTTCAATCTATTAGGTCCCTTATCAAACCCTGCCACCGCTAAAAATCAATTAATTGGCGTCTTTGCAAAGCAATGGGTAGAACCTTTAGCGCAGGTCTTAAAAAATTTAGGCAGTGAGCATGTTTTAGTCGTTCATGCCGATGATGGTTTGGATGAAATTAGCATTGCCAGTCCTACTTTTGTGGCCGAACTTAAAAATGGGCAGATTGATACCTATCAAATCACGCCTGAAATGTTGGGCTTATCCCATGGTAATTTATCCGACTTAGCCGTGACCGATGCCAATTCTAGTTTAAACATTTTAAAATCCGTGTTAAATAACCAATCAGGTTCGGCAAAAGATATTGTGTTATTAAATGCAGGCGCGGCCATTTATGCCGCTAATTTAACCGATTCTTTAAAAATGGGGGTTTTAAAAGCCCAAGAAGTTATTGCCAGTGGCGCAGCGCGTGCAAAACTGGATCAGTTGATTCGCTATTGTAATACGGTCTAGAGGACGCTTTATGTTTCGAAAAATACTATTATGTGTTGTTATTATTTTAGTACCCACAACCGCTTGCAATAAAGAAAATGATTATTCGGTAGAAGATTCGGTGATTAAAATATACACCACCTATGTCACTCCTGATTATTTATCCCCATGGCAATTATCCAGCCCTAAACATGCGTCAGGCTCTGGAACGGTTATTTCAGAAAACCGTATTTTAACCAATGCCCATGTGGTCGCAAATGCTAAGTATATTCAGGTTCAAAAATATAACGACCCCAACAAATACATAGCTAGAGTCAGTTTTATTTCCCATTATGCCGATTTAGCTATTTTAACCTTAAAGGACGGCTCTTTTTTTAAAGATTTACATGCCATTCAAATTGGGGCGTTACCCAAACTTCATCAATCTGTGGCGGCTTATGGTTATTCTGTAGGTGGAGAATCGTTAAGTATTACTCAAGGGGTGTTATCACGGGTTGAACAACAGTTTTATGCGCATGCAAACAGCTATTTATTGGCAGGTCAAATTGATGCCGCGATTAATGCGGGTAATAGCGGTGGCCCCGTCATTGTCAATAATAAAATTGTCGGCGTGGTGATGCAATCAATGTCTTCAGGTATCGCGGCAAATGTTGGTTATTTTATCCCCCCGAGTATTATTGAGCATGTGTTAGCCGACAGTAAAAAATCAAAGGGTATTGGGTTTCCTGAATTAGGCTTTCGAACACAACCTTTAGAAAATGCCTCCGCCCGAAAATTCTATGGCCTTAAAAAAAACCAAACAGGGGTTTTAGTGGCCAAAGTTTTTGATGGCGGTTCTGCTGCTGGAAAATTAAAAGAAAATGATGTTATTTTAAAGATAGATCAATATGATATTGCTAATAATGGCACGATTAATTTCACCGATACCTTACGGAGTGATTACAGCTATGCCATTGAATTACATCATATTGGCGATAAAATTAACCTTACCTATGTGCGAAATGGTAAAGAATTTAAAACGACTTTGATTGCTCAAAAAAAACCTACGCGCTATGATCTTATTGGTCAGGAAAAATTTGATTATATCCCAAAATATTATATTTACGGAGGGGTAGTTTTTGTACCGTTAACACAAAACATTTTAAATTCTTGGGGAATCATTAAAACAAACTCAGGCCCTTTTCATTTTTTACAAGATAAACCCGAATGGATGAGTGGGCAAAAACAACAAATTGTTATTGCCTTGCAAGTATTAGCGGCGGATGTAAATTTTGGCTATCATAATATTAGCAGTTGGATTGTCGATTCTGTGAATGGAAAAACCTTTCGTAATTTTCAACAATTTTGCCAACTGGTCAAAAATAATCAGCAAAAATATATTTCCTTTAAAAATAACCAAGGTTATCAACTGATTTTAAATCACCAAGAAGCCATTGCCAGTGAAAAAGATATTTTAGAACTCTATCGTATTCCAGCCATTCATTCGTCAAATTTAAATTTGTCAAAATAACATGCGATGGTTGTTTTTTTTGATCGTAGCCTTAAGCTTTCCCCCTTCAGCATCTGCAGAAAAAATTGCTTATAAAGTTGAAATAAAAGGGGTAAGTGATGCGGATTTAAAAGAAGAGTTACTCAGTTATTCATTTGCGAAACAACAGCAAGACAATCCCCCCAGCAGTTTGTTTGTCTTAAAACAACGCGCCAAAAAAGATATTCCAAATTTTATAAAATTATTACGCTCATATGCTTATTTTGGCGCAAACGTTCTCATCAAACTTAAAAAACAAAAAAAGGGCTTAAAACTTGTTTTTCAATTTATATTAGGCGAGCCATACCTGTTAAAAAAAGTGGTTATTCATCAGGATACAACCCAATTAGCCACGCCTAATCTCATACAATTAAATTTAGAATTAGATAAGCCAGCCATTACCACCAGCCTATTAACCGGCGAAGAAAAATTATTACGCTATGCCAAAGAGAATTCCCATGCCTTTGCAAAACTCTGCCCGCGTAAAGTTGTTGTTAATCATGATCTTAACAGTGTATCGCTGGATTTATGCATCACTATAGGCCAAAAAGTAACCGTTGGAGACGTAAACTTTACAGGCAATAAAAATGTCAACACTGATTTTTTAAAAAAATTGATCCAATGGAAATCAGGGGTGTTATACGATCAAAAAACTTTAAATGAACAGCGTTTAAAATTAATTGATAGTCGTTTATTTACCATAGCGCGCCTACAATTATCTACAAAAGCCGATGAAAAAGGGCAATACCCCATTACGTTTGAATTAACTGAACGTTTACCTCGTACCATTAGTGCAGGTTTACGGCTTACCACCGATGAAGAGTTAGCCTTATTTAGACTGGCGTGGGAGCATCGTAATTTTTGGAATAAAGGTGAAAATGTCGATTTAGAACTCAATATCTCGATGATAAAATCTTCTTTTGAGGGCAGTTTTCGTAAACCTGTTTTTTATCGCCCTGAAAATACCTTTATTGTAAACTCCGCTATTGTGCGTGAAGATACCGATGCTTACGAAAGTCTGCGTGCTGAAATTTCAGCCATTATTGAACATCAACTGAGTCGAAAAAAACGAATCAATGCAGGGTTAGCGTATCGGTTTTCACATGTCACCGAAAAAGACCAAGCCACCGAAAGCTTTAATTTAATTTCCATTCCTATCCATTTTAGCTGGGATTTTAGTGATAATTTTTTAGAACCCACCTCAGGTGGGCGCTTATGGCTAGATGAAGAGCCTTTTTATGATATTGACTCAGGCGCACGCTTTCATAAACAAAAAATTCGCTATAACCACTACTTAAGCTTAACCGACTCTAAAAATTTAATCTTAGCTGGACGCATCATTCTTGGAAATATTTGGGGAGCAGAAGTGAAAGATGTTCCCGCAGATTTACGGTATTTTGCAGGCGGTGGCGATACCGTACGTGGTTATAGCTATCAATCTTTATCGCCTAAAAATACTGATGGGCATAAAATCGGCGGTCTATCATTACTGGCTTTATCATTAGAACTTCGAAGCTGGGTCACCGAAAGTATTGGCATTGTCGGCTTTATGGATGCAGGCCAGTCTTATACCACCGCTTATCAAAATTTTAGTGATTTAAGAATCGGGGCGGGGTTAGGTTTGCGCTATAAAACGCCGATTGGTGCATTACGACTTGACCTTGCAAGAGCCCTCAACAAACGGCCTGAAGATGATGAATTTCAAGTTTACATTAGCATCGGCCATACCTTTTAATAAAATAACCCTGTCGATAAAAATCCATTTATAATGGGTAGTCGGTTTTCTAACAAAGAGATTTATTGTGAAATCAACTCAATACGGGATCTTTTTTTTCTTCATACTACTTACAATAGGCTTTACTGTGTTTTTTAATTCCAATACATCACCTGATGAAAATAAAACTGCTGGCATCGCTTTTTTGGCTGAAAATGCCAAAAAAGACAACATTACAACCACAGCCAGTGGCCTGCAATATGAAATTTTAACCGAAGGCACTGGAAAATCGCCGATAGCAAGTGATCAAGTTAGCGTTCATTATCAAGGTACAACCCTTGATGGTAATGAATTTGACAGTTCTTATAAACGCGGAGAACCTGCGGCTTTCCCTTTAAACCGTGTCATTGCAGGCTGGACAGAAGGCGTTCAATTAATGAAAGAAGGCTCGAAATACCGTTTTTTTATTCCTTCAGAACTAGCCTATGGTGAGCGGGGTGCTGGGGCTGATATTCCTGCAAATGCAGCGTTAATTTTTGAAGTGGAGTTGCTTAAGGTACTTTAGTGATTGATGCCATTAATGACTTATTACCTCAAACACAATGCGAACGCTGTGGTTATCAAGGCTGTAAACCTTATGCCACCGCGTTAGTTGCAGGCGATGCGAAAATAAACCAATGCCCTCCTGGTGGCATTGAAACCATCCACGCTTTAGCTAATTTTTTAGATAAACCCGTTGAAATTTTAAATCCCACGTTTGGCGCACACACACCACTTCAGGTGGCGATTATCATTGAAGAGGACTGCATCGGGTGTACTAAATGTTTAGATGCTTGCCCTGTTGATGCAATTTTAGGGGTATCCAAACAAATGCATACGGTGATCGCATCTGAATGTACAGGTTGTGAACTGTGTGTGCCACCGTGTCCTGTCGATTGTATTGAAATACAGCCAACCAAAAAAAAATACAGTTCAGCGTTGGCTAAGCAGCGTTATGAAGCGAAACAACAACGCTTAATAACCATAAAAGCGAATAAAAAAATCCAAGCCAATAAACAAAAATCCGCCTTAATGGCCATGATGAAAGCCCGAAATGTGGCTAAATCTTAAAACCGTTTTTTAAGTAGATATTTCGTGGATTCAACTAACAAGTGCAATTCACGTTGCACTAAAGTGTAAGCTGTATTTAAAAGCGCTTCGAGCATTCAATGAGTTGCAGGTTTTAAAACAGGCTACTGCGTAACATCAGTTAGGCCATTTTAATTGAAAATTTTAAAAAATCGTAAAAAAATTAAACTTTTTTGAAAGGAATGACCTCCTTAAGCGACTAATAAACAGATTCATTGTGATTCTAAACCAAAATTATATTTTTAAAAGGACTATTCTTATGAAAACCAATCATAAATCACTTTCTATTGCACTTGGCACCACACTTTTATCAGGATTAGGCATAGGAGTTGTTTCTGCTGAAGCGCCCAATATTAATGTATCTGAAGGGGCTTTATTTGAACTAACCGATTTGTCGGAAGGTTATATGCAAGTTGCAGAAACGAGTGATAGCACTATGAAAAAGAAAGAAGGTGCTTGTGGCGAAGGTAAATGCGGTGGCGACAAAAAAGATAAAAAATCTAAAACAAAAGAAGGCAAGTGCGGCGAAGGAAAGTGTGGCGACAAAAAAGATAAAAAATCTAAAACAAAAGAAGGTAAATGTGGTGAAGGAAAATGCGGGGAGAATAAAGGAAAATAAACACGCTAAATTGATCTTAATGTGGTGAGGGACCGTGATCGTAAAAAGGAAGCGATACCTTTTAAAACGATCACAAGGACAACTGCTCTTGGAGAAAATTCCCACTTCAAGAGTGGCTTGACCTTAATATGGGTTTCAAGCCTTAAATAAAAGTTATACTATGATTTTATAAAAGGAAGCTGATTCTCATTATGACTTCAATGCTCGCGCTAGACCCCAAAACATGGTTGCATGAATATGGAGATGTTTTATATCGTTATGCACTCATTCGTGTTCGCACACAAGATATAGCTGAAGATTTAGTCCAAGAAACCCTTTTATCCGCGCTTCAGGGACTCAAAAAATTCAACCAAAAGTCGTCCGTTCAATCATGGCTTATCGGTATTTTAAAACATAAAATTATGGATTATTACCGAAAATCTCAACGAGAATTACCCTTATTAACTGAAAAAGAGTTAGGGGATGACTTACTTCATCAGCAATTTGATGAAAAAGGTCATTGGCAGGTTTCATTACGCGCATGGGCATCGCCTGAAAAAAGCATGGATGATGAACAATTCTGGGAGGTTTTTTATCAATGCCAAGCAGGGCTTTCCGATACAATGGCGCGCTTATTTATTTTGCAAGTACTGGATGGACGCTCAACAAAAGAGTGTTGTCAGATATTAAATTTTAAAACCGAAAATCAAGTATGGATCGCTTTATCGCGTACCCGTATGAAATTACGACACTGCTTAACCGCACACTGGTTTAATCAAGGGGAGGAAGGATGTTAAGTTGTCAAAAAATTATTGAACTGGCTTCTACACGCCTTAATAGTAGTAAACTTCCTAACCATCAAAAAATGGAATTAACAGTTCATTTATGGATGTGTAAAACCTGTCGACGTTATGTTGGTCAATTAAATTCTTTACAAAAGTTTGCCAAAAATATTGACCAGTATAATTCTAAAATTACCTTATCACCTGAAGCACGTAAGCGTATTCAAAAAAAACTAGGTTAACGTGCTTTACATTATTATTTGCCTTTCAGCATAGCTTCAATATCGTCTTCAACGGTTCCAATGCCTTTTAATGAAAATTTTTCATCTAACATCGCTAAAATTTCCTCATTAAAAAACGGCGGTAAGGTTGGGCCTAAGCGGACATTTTTAATCCCTAGCGCTAATAAGGATAAAAACATAATAATCGTTTGCTGTTCATACCATGCAATATTAAAGGAGACGGGTAGGGCGTTTAAACTTTCAATCTTTAGGCTTTTTTGTAAGGCGTGTAAAAATTGGGTAATGACATAAAAATCACTGCTTTGTCCTGCATCAAGTAAACGTGGAATACCATTAATATCGCTAAATTCTAAGGTGTTAAAACGGTATTTGGTTTCGCCGCAGGTTAAAATCAAACAATCTTTTGGTAATTTTTCGGCTAATTCGGTGTAATAACGTCGTTCTTTATGTCGCCCGTCACAGCCTGCAATGACGATGATTCGGGCGATTTTTTTTGTTTCAATTGCGTTGGTAATATCATCGGTTAAGGCGAGTAAGCTTTGCAGTCCATAGCCTGTGGTAATGATGTTATTGGTTAATAAGGTTGGTGCTGTGTTTTGCTTGGCTTGCTCAATAAGCGGTGTGAAATTTTTTTCAGAATTGGATGTTTGATTGGCAATATGGGGAATAGCATCCCACCCGACCATACCCGTGGTGAATAATTTTTCAATATAGGTTTTTTTAGCTTGTTGGAGGCTGTTGCTGGTAACTAATAATGCGCCGTTAAATTTGGCAAATTGATTTTTTTGATCTTGCCATGCGCCGCCATAATGCCCTGCTAAATTAAAAAATCGTTTAAACGCAGGATAGGCATGGGCGATTAGTGCTTCGCCGTGGGTGTAAACATCAATACCTGTATCGACCGTTTGTTCTAACACCGCTTGAAGGTCTTGAAGGTTTGAGCCTGAAATTAAAATCCCTGCTTTATCCCACACATCAGTATGAACATGGGTAGGAATTGGCTCGCCAAAGCGGTTTGTATTGGCATGATTTAATAACGTCATCGCCTCTAAACCTAATTTTCCACATTCTAAATTGAGCGCTAGGGCTTCTTCTAGGCTATGTTCGTTGAGGGAAAAATGTAACGCCTGATGAATAAAGGCATAAAATTTTGTTTCTTCTTCACCCAACATTAAGGCATGGTGGGTAATAGAGGCCAGCCCTTTCACCGCATACACCAAGGATTCTCGCAAGCCATGATAAGCTTCCTCATCGTTGGCTAAGGAAGGAACACTCACCGATTCGCCTTTTTTGATAAATTCTTTCTCATCAATCGTATCATATTGCCAAGAGGCTTCTTCTGGCACGGACTCAATCGCGGGTAATTGTTTGGCTAAGGCATTACGTCGTTGAACGGATTCGGTAATTAAACCCACAAATTCAGCGGAATCAAAATTCACATTGGTGACGGTGGCGTATAAAGCGCGCACACTGAATTGATTGCATCGTGTTAAATCAAGCTGAGATTCTTGTGCTTTTACCGCGTAAAAAGCCAAGCCTTTTAAAGTGTAAACTAATAAATCTTGTAAGCTGGATAAGGGCGCTTTTTTGCCGCAAATTCCTGCGGTATCACAGGCTTTATTTTTTTTGGCTTCTTGGCAATGGTAACAAAACATGTTTGAACTCTTAAAATTTAATCGGGGAATAGGGCGTAGGACGAATCTTAGCGCAAGCTTTTAAATCGGTACAGTAATTTGAGTGCCTCTTTGGGGCTAATGTCATCGGGGTCAATTTTTTCTAATAAACTCAACACGGGATGATGCTCATCGGCTGAAAACAAATCGACTTGACCATCGTCTATGACTAATTGTTGCTCATGATAAGATTTTTCTTCTAATTGACGTAATTTCGCCTGTGCCTGTTTAATCACACCGCGAGGAACGCCCGCAAGCGCGGCAACTTGCAAACCATAGCTTTGACTCGCCGCCCCTTCTTTAACCGCGTGTAAAAAAATAATTTTATCACCGTGTTCTTTTGCGTCTAAATGCAGATTATAGATGGTCTTATGATCATCTGCTAAGCGGGTTAGTTCAAAATAATGGGTGGCAAACAAGGTAAAGGCTTGGGTCGTTTTTGCCAAATGTTCCGCCGCTGCCCATGCTAATGACAAGCCATCAAAGGTGCTGGTGCCACGTCCAATTTCATCCATTAAGATCAAACTATTCACCGTTGCATTGTGTAAAATATTGGCGGTTTCTGACATTTCAACCATAAAGGTGGAGCGCCCATTCGCTAAATCATCGGATGCACCAATACGGGTAAATATTTTATCCACAATACCACAACGAGCGGATTTTGCAGGTACATAACAACCAATATGCATTAATAAGACAATCAATGCTACTTGGCGCATGTAAGTGGATTTTCCGCCCATATTCGGTCCTGTAATCACTAACATGCGTCGCTGAGGTGAAAATGAGACATCATTAGGGACAAAAGGCGTTGAGGAAACCTGTTCGACTACGATATGCCGCCCTTGTTTAATATCCAGCCCTGTTTTAAGGCTTAACTGCGGACGATTGAGGTTTAAATGATCGGCGCGTTCGGAAAAACAGCTAATGACATCTAATTCGGCTAAGGCTGTGGCGCATTGTTGTAGGGTTCTTAAATCCTGATTAATAAGGTCTAATAACTCATCATATAACTTTTTTTCATAACTTAGAGACTGTCCGCGTGCATTTAACACCTGATTTTCAAAGGCTTTTAATTCTTCAGTAATATAGCGTTCAGCATTTTTTAGTGTTTGTTTGCGGGTGTAATGGGTAGGCACTTTCTCGCTGTGCAAACGTGAAATTTCAATATAAAAACCATGTACACGGTTGTAATTAACTTTCAACGTTGAAATCCCTGTCGCCTCACGTTCACGCGCCTCCATATCGAGTAAAAATTGATCGGCATTTTGGCTTAGGTTGCGTAATTCATCAAGCTGTTGATCGTAGTGATCGGCAATCACGCCGCCATCTCGGATTAACACGGGAGGCGTTTCAATAATTGCCCGTTGTAATAATTGTAGCAGGGTAGGGTGCTGACCTATTTTTTCTGCTATTTGTGTTAAATGGGGATTTTCAATGGCTAATAATTGTTGTTGTAATTCAGGTAAGACCGATAAGGTTTGCCTGAGTGTGACTAAATCACGCGGTCGGGCAGATTTTAAGGCAATTCGGGCGCTAATGCGTTCAATGTCCCCTATTTGTTTTAAATTTTCTTGAAGCGGTTGATAATGCGTGTGCATTAAAAGACTATCAATACAGCTGTAACGCGCGTTTAAAAGCGTGTGATC
>JAGLBU010000145.1 GCA_023146575.1 Methylococcales bacterium | reverse complement strand
CCACGCAATCGCAAGTCAAAAATAATACCACCGCCGTTGAAACTGTTGCAGACAGCACCAGTGTTTCCTCAAAAGTTGGGCAATGGTTTAATAACACCACTATTGGTGGCTATGGGGAATTGCATTACACCAACCGCAGTCGTCAAAATTCTAGCCATACAGAACAAGCCGATTTTCACCGTTTTGTACTCTTTTTTGGGCATGAATTTTCTGATAATTTACGCTTTTTCTCTGAATTAGAATTGGAACATTCGATTGCAGGCGATGGTAAAAGTGGTGAAATTGAGCTGGAACAAGCCTATATAGAATATGATTTCAATGATAAACTATCGGCAAAAGCAGGTTTATTTTTAGTCCCCGTGGGAATTATGAATGAAACTCATGAGCCTGATGCGTTTTACGGCGTTGAACGCAACGCGGTCGAAAAATACATCATTCCAGCTACATGGTGGGAAGCTGGGATTGGCGCAAACTATAAATTTGATAATGGTTTAAGTGTGGATGTCGCTGTTATGACGGGCTTAGAAATGAGCAATAAATACTCGGTACGCTCAGGGCGCGGAAAAGTTTCCAAACAACAAGCAAATGAACCAATTATTGTCGGACGGGTAAAATACACAGGCGTACCTGGCTTAGAAGTCGCCGCCACTGTATTGCATCAAACTGATATGGGACAAGGCGACAATCCTAGTTCGGGCTTAGTTGATATTGGTTCAGGCACATTATTTGAAACCCACGCCATTTACAGTCATGCGCTAGGGCCTGGAGTTTTTACAGGTAAAGCCTTATACAGTCGCTGGCATATTAATATTGATGGGGATGCCGACCAAGCAGCTGAAAGTCAATACGGCTGGTATGTTGAACCCAGTTATCGCTTACCCACAAAATATGGGGATGTCGGTGTGTTCGGACGCTTCCAAAAATTAAATTATTACAACGGTGGTGATAAAAATTATGATATTTGGGAAGCAGGCGCTAACTGGTGGATTCATGAAAATGTGGTCTTAAAAGCCAATTATGTTCACAAAAAAGACACCATACATGCCGATAAAGACGAACGCGGCTTTGATCTAGGCTTAGGCTATTCTTTTTAATACACAATATGTCAAAAAAAATCATTCTTCTATTACTGGCTTGTTGGTGCTACGGCGTTCAGGCAGAAACCTATCAAAGTCAGGGTGATTTTTTAATCCACGCCTTTAGCGATACAAAAGTACCTGATCCAAAAATCTTATGGATTGATAAAACCATAAAACCCAGCGTACAAAAAATTTTACAGCATAAAGCAGGGTTTTTACGTACTCGTTATTGGCAAAATGGCGTTCGAAGTGTGTGGATTTTAGATGAAATTGGCAAAATAAAACTCATCACCGTGGCCGTCATTATTGAACAGCAAAAGATTGTCCAATTAAAAGTCTTAGCCTTTCGAGAAAGCCGTGGCTGGGAAGTCAAACACGACTTTTTTACCCAACAATTTAAACAACTTTTTTTAGGCGATGAATTACGGCTTTCCACCCCGATAGATGGTATTTCAGGGGCGACTTTATCGGTGCGAGCATTAACCAAAATAGCACAACTCGCCCTCCTTTTTGATAAAAAAATTCATGAGCGTCCGTAGGTCAAAAC
>JAGLBU010000144.1 GCA_023146575.1 Methylococcales bacterium | reverse complement strand
ACTTTATCAAAAATTAACATTAGTTTAACTCATCAGTTGTAAAAAGCGCGTCCACAAAATGCTTCGCATTAAAGTTTTGTAAATCATCAATACTTTCACCAATTCCAATATAGCGAATCGGAATGGCTAATTGTTTTGCCAGCGCAAAAATAACCCCCCCTTTTGCGGTTCCATCCAGTTTTGTCAGGGCTAGCCCTGTTAAGGCAACGGTCTGATTAAATAATTTTGCTTGCGAGAGTGCATTTTGTCCCGTTCCTGCATCTAAAACTAATAATACTTCATGGGGTGCATTTGCATCTAATTTTCCCATAATCCGTTTAATTTTAGCCAACTCCTCCATTAAATTTGACTTAGTATGCAAACGCCCTGCGGTGTCGGCAATTAAAACATCAATTCCTTTGGCGTTTGCCGATTGTAGCGCATCAAAAATAACCGAGGCAGAATCCGCGCCTGTTTGTTGCGCTACCACAGGAACATCATTACGCTCACCCCACACTTGCAATTGCTCAACCGCCGCTGCGCGAAAAGTATCACCTGCCGCCAACATCACGCTATGACCTTGGTTTTGTAATTTTTTGGCCAATTTACCAATGGTGGTAGTTTTACCTGCACCATTAACCCCTATCACTAAAATAACAAACGGTGAATCTTGCGCAGGAATCACTAACGATTGGTCACAAGGCTTTAAAATACCCAGTAAATCCTGTTTTAAGGCCGCAAGTAACGCCGCCCCATCTTTTAATTGATGTGAATCCAAGCTGTCAGTTAATTTATGAATAATATCAGCGGTGGCATCCACCCCAATATCGGCCAATAATAAACGCGCTTCAATATCTTCAAGTAATTCTTCCGTAATACCTTTTTGCCCCAGCGGTAAGCTGGTTAGCACACTCCCTAAACCTCCCCGTGTTTTTTTAAGTTGTGAAGTAAGGCGTAAATAAAGCGTGTCTGTTGAAGGCTTTTCCGTTCCCGTTTCAGGCACAGGTTTAACGAATTCATCAGGACTTTGATCAGGCTGCTGTATTGATTCAGCCTCAAATAGGTCATATTTGCTGTAAAAACTAATCGCAAACAGTGGCAACATTAATAACGCCGCAAAACCGTTATGCGCCATCACAATCGGCAAAGGTAAGCCGAGTTTAATACTAAACGTCCCGAGTGCCAATTCGATCAATAATAAAATACTCAGTAACAGCCCTGCTTTTCGAATCGATTTGCTTTGGCGTTCTGATGTCGCCTTTATCATTAATACAATTAAGATGATAAAGGTTAATAAACCGCCAATTCGATGCCCCCAATGGATGGCTAATTGGGCATCAAAAGATAATTGTCCTAATGAATTGTTTAAAACCGCATTTAAAAAATTAAATCCACTGATAAAATCAGCTTGTGGAATCCACTGATCGTTGCAGCGTGGAAAATCCTTGCACATCAAGCTGGTAGTATTCGCACTCGACCAAATACCTATTAAAATTTGGCTGAATAATAACCAAATCCCTACGAAGGAAAAATATCGAAGAGGCGTTTTTTGTACGCGAGGTTTTATTTCTGAATGAGTACGAAGATACAGACGGCACAAAACCCAAAAAAGTCCCATCCCCAATAAAATATCCAGCGTAATCGCAAGCGGCATTCCCTGTGTTT
This sequence comes from Methylococcales bacterium, assembly GCA_023146575.1. Taxonomy (GTDB): domain Bacteria; phylum Pseudomonadota; class Gammaproteobacteria; order Methylococcales; family Methylomonadaceae; genus WTBX01. The sequence continues at coordinate 4,464 of JAGLBU010000144.1, read as the reverse complement.
TAAAAACCCAATAACTGGATGCAATTTGTAAATCCAACAACACCAAGGCAAAAAATGCGGTAAGACCGACGCGAGCATAAGGCAATGAAGTACGCCAACCTGCAATCAGCATCACCAATAAACTAATACTCATCAATACCCAAAGATAGGGCATTTTCCAATAATTTAGAAACAATAAAGGGTTACTTAAAAGTCCCTCCATTTGCCACGGATTGCCTTTCACCACCGCTAAATGGGTGTAAGTGTTGAACAGTAAGCTGAAAAATGCCAGCCAACAGGACACTAAAATTATTTTTCTAATCATTTTTTTATATTTTTTATTTAACCAATCTGTGAAATTCTTAAAAGTTTCTTTAAATCACTTTTAACTTCATAAGGGTCAAAGCCACTGTCATAGCGCATCATAATGTTCCCCAGTGGATCCATTAAAAATAACATACCGCCTTCAAGTGGTTTTTCCCCCAATGTTTTAAATTTTTTCACTAACGATGGCGTAGGGGTAATATGCAGCAAACGCGCATCGTCTTTCCACCAATGTTGGGCTATTTCTGCGGCAGGATTTTTAAAAACCAATACGGCTCGGCGTACCCGTGTTAAATCTTTACTGAGCATCAGGCGTAATTGTTTGGTCTTGTGCATCGCCTCAACACAAACCTTATCGCAGGTGACGTGTGGAATAATATTCACCAATAACCAATGCCCCGCTAATTCTTTAATATTTTTTTGGGAAAACGCATCAAAGCCTTGCATTTCAGAGCGTTCAGTGGTGATAACGGGAATCACTAAATCACCATTACTGGTGCCAGCGGCGACTAATTCGGGATTATTGGATAAATACCACGCGATACAAAAAGGAATGATGGACATGCCAAAAATAATGAGAATATTGCGTCTATTTTGTTTTTGTTGTGAAGTCATGAGTCTGTTTTTTTACGGCTATGCCAAAAAAATAAGAAAGTAAGCGTTAAGGCTAAACCAAACCATTGTATCGCATAAGCGGTGTGTTTTTCGGGTAGCATCAGCGTTTGAGTGCGCCAATGACGACCGTAACCATTGTTTTCCGAAGGGTTTAATTCAATTTGAAATGAAAATAAATCGTATCCTAGCTTTTGTGATAATACAGCACTCTCAACCACTTGAACCACCGATGGCCAGCCTTTGGTTGGGATTTCAGCGCCTTTAAGCTTTAAGCCGACACTTGGGAACGCATTAATACGCCCTGTAATTTTAACCGATGTTTTGCTGACACTAATTTCAGGTAAAATAGCCCGATCCGCATGACGTGGTAACCAGCCCCGATTCACCAGCACTGTTTTTTGACTATTTTTTAATCGTAAAGGCGTTAAAATAAAATACCCAGCTTTTCCTTGAAAAATTTGATTATCAATTAAAAATTGTTTTTCGGGTCGATAATCACCCTCCGCTATCACGGATTTATAACGCAAAGTATTGAGCTTATCATCCGTATCAGAACCTAAATGTATAACGGTATTCGATTGCTGCTGTTGTTGCAAAAACAACTGCTTTTCGGTTGATCTCCTTAGTTGCCAAAGCCCTAAATTTAATAGCAATACCAGTGTCAATAAATAGATAATCAGCAAAAACAAGCTAACCTCAAACGTTTGTTTCCCTATTTTATATTGTATTATTTTAGTTTCAGACACTTGGCAAATGGGCGTTAATAATTGAAAATGGAGCTTTTATCTTACCAAACCTTCTCAAATGATGATTAAAAGCCTCGTTATTATCGCTTTTTTACTGATTATTATCAGTCTCGGCTCTGCTTTATACACTATGGTCAACAATAAAAAGGGAGGAGATCCTAAAAAAACAGCCAAAGCCTTAACCTTTCGTGTCGGTTTATCGGTAGTGCTTTTTATTTTAGTTATTATGGCGTACGCAACAGGACTCATAAAGCCTGAAGGAATTGGCGTTAGAATGCAACAACAACGAATGATGCAATCAAAATAAACAAATAATTCTAACTTAGCGCGTTTTATAACTAAGCTTGTATCATTAATAGCGACTAAGCATAAATGATATTTTATGAATAAACGATTTGAAGCACTTGATGCCTTTAGAGGCTTAGCAGCCCTATTGGTCGTCGCCTTTCATGTACGCTTAATCGGCAGTATCACCGAATTAACCTTTGTACGCAGCAGTCATATTTTTGTCGAATTCTTTTTTGTTTTAAGTGGGTTTGTATTAACCCATGCCTATGGGTTTAGAGAAAATTTAAATTTTTATACCTTTATGAAGGCTCGGTTTTTCAGATTATACCCATTGCATTTAAGCATGTTTTTGGTTATTTTTTTATTAGAGTGTGCCAAGTTAATCGCTTATAAACAGGGCGGATTTAACTTTAATCATCAACCTTTTACAGACTCCTATGCGATCAGTGAAATAATCCCCAATTTATTATTAATTCAATCGTGGTTTTCATTTGCCGATGCCTTAAGTTTTAATTACCCAACATGGAGTATTAGTATTGAGTTTTATCTTTATGTTTTATTATTTCCAACCATTGCTATTTTGGCTAGATTTAAAAAAATAATTTGGATTTTTATTGTGGCTATGTCCTTTTATTTAATAGTTTCTAAGGAAAATATCTTTGTAGATGAAGTATTAAGAGGTATCTCATGTTTTTTTGGCGGAGCATTAACCAATCTGCTTTACCGAAAAATACATCATTATAAGCTCACAAAAATTTATGGAAGCCTATTGGAAATAATGATTTTACTGACGGTCGTAATAGTCGTGCAATCAAAATTTCAATATCAAAATATTGTTGCGACACTTTTATTTTATGTGGTTGTTTTAATCTTTGCTTTTGAGTCTGGAGTAGTCTCTAGCGGTTTAAAATTAAAGTTTTTTCAGGTGCTTGGAATACTTTCTTATTCTATCTATATGACGCATGCCGCTATTCTTTTTTGTTTTATTTCCACTCTAATGGTATTGCAAAAATTAACAGGTCTCGAATTAACCATTATGAAAGGTCAGGTTCGGTTTTTAACCTCTGGCAATGAAATGTTAAATAATCTTCTGTTGCTGATACTTTTAAGCTTTATCGTATGGCTTTCTCAATATACTTATAAATACATTGAACTCAAGGGGCAGCAGTTAGGACGATCATGCTAATTATTTAAACACTTAAGATCAAATGCCAGTAAGGTAAAGTTTAATGTAACTGCGTTCCGACCCCTTGATCGGTAAAGAGTTCTAATAAAACCGCATTATCAATACGCCCATCAATAATATGAACGCTGGACACACCGCCTTTTAAGGCATCAGTTGCACAGCGAGTTTTAGGGATCATGCCTTCACTAATCGTGCCGTCTACCGTCAATGCCTCAACATCTTTGATTGATAAGCCTGTTAACAGCTGCCCTTCTTTGTCTAAAATACCTTGTGTATTGGTCAAAAGGATTAGTTTTTCAGCGTGTAAAACTTCAGCGACTTTGCCCGCGACTAAATCGGCATTAATGTTATACGAAAAACCGTCTTTACCAACCCCAATAGGGGCGATGACAGGAATAAAATCACTTTGGTTGAGCATGTCGACAATGGAGGCATCAATGCTTTCAACTTCACCGACATGCCCTAAATCAATAATCTCAGAGGCTTTAGCGGGGTCTGAATGGGTCATTTTTATTTTACGCGCATGGATAAAATCGCCATCTTTCCCCGTTAAGCCAATGGCTTTTCCACCACTACGGTTGATTAAATTAACAATTTCTTTGTTGACCAAGCCGCCCAAAACCATTTCAACCACATCCATGGTTTCGCTGTCAGTTACGCGCATCCCATTAACAAATTCACTGTCTTTACCCAGCCTGTTTAATAAATTCGCAATTTGGGGTCCACCACCATGAACCACAATAGGATTAATTCCAACTAATTTCATCAAAACAATATCTTTGGCAAAACTGTGTTTAAGTTTGTCATCAACCATCGCATTACCGCCAAATTTCACCACGATGGTTTTGCCTTTAAAGCGTTGAATATACGGTAATGCTTCAATTAAAACATGGGAAATTTGTTTGGCGCTTTTCTTTTTTAGGGTTTTGGTTTTGTCTTGGTTCACGCTTAACGTCTCTATATTATTTATAAATTAGTTTTAGATTCAATCACACCACCACCTAAACAAACCTCACCTTGATAAAAAACCACCGATTGACCTGGGGTAATGGCGCGTTGAGGGTGATCAAAAGTCACTTGACAACGGTTGTTTGCTAAAGGTTCTAAGTAACAAGCTTGATCGGCTTGTCGGTAGCGTGTTTTAGCACGGCAATGGATGGCTTTTTCTAACGGTTGGTTATCACACCAATCCAGTTGCCCTGCCTGTAATGAATTATGTAATATCAATGGGTGATTATGCCCTTGTCCAACGATCAGGGTATTGCTGGCTAACTCTTTTTCCAACACATACCACGGCTCATCTGGGGCATTTTTTACCCCGCCAAT
>JAGLBU010000143.1 GCA_023146575.1 Methylococcales bacterium | reverse complement strand
CCAAGTCCTTGCCGTTGCCCTAAGGTGTAATACATCAAACCATAATGCTCGCCGAGGTGTTGCCCTTCAGGGGTTTGAATATTACCTGTTTGTGTGGGTAAATAACGCTGTAAAAATTCTTTAAATTTACGCTCGCCAATAAAACAAATCCCTGTGCTGTCTTTTTTGCGAGCGTTATTAAAACCTGCTTTTTCCGCTAAGGCTCGCAGCTCAGGTTTCATCATGGCACCAATTGGAAATAAGGTTTTAGATAAGGCTTTTTGTCCTAAGGTATATAAGAAGTAGCTTTGCTCTTTATTCGGGTCTAAACCTTTTAAAAGTTGGTATTGATTATTTTGAAAGCCAACTTGTGTATAATGCCCTGTCGCAATAAAATCTGCGCCTAAATCGTCTATGGCATAATTTAAAAAGGCTTTAAATTTAACGTGCTTATTGCATAAAATATCAGGATTTGGCGTGCGGCCTGCTTTAAATTCGGATAAAAAAACTTCAAAAACTTCGTCCCAATATTCGGCTGAAAAGTTAACGGTTTTTAGTTCAATGCCTAATTTATCACACACTTGTTGCGCATCCGCTAAATCCTCTAGCGCCGTGCAATAGTCAGTACCGTCATCTTCTTCCCAATTTTTCATGAAAAGCCCTGTGACATGATGACCTTGTTGTTGTAAAACTAAGGCGGTGACGGATGAGTCTACGCCCCCTGACATGCCGACGATAATATCTTTTTTATCCATTATTATTTAAACAGGATTGTAATAACGATAAAGGATGAAATTCACCTTTAAGATAGTCGTCCACAGACGTTAACACTAAAGGACTTCGAAGCTGTGATTTTTTTTCTGCGATTTCTTCACGTGTTAGCCAATGAGTTTGAATAATGCCATCATCTAGTGGTTGATCAGGGTCGTGACTATGCACATCACCTGAAAAACAAACCCGTAAAAAGCTATCATGTTTATTTTTACGCCATAATTGCACTGAAAGAAGATGCTTAGGTTCAAATTGCCATGCGGTTTCTTCAAATACCTCGCGTTTAACGGCCGTAATTAGGTCTTCGTCATTTTCTAAATGCCCTGCAGGCTGATTAAAACCAATACCACGAGACCCTATTTCTTCAACTAATAAAAAACGTTGTTGCCTTTCTATAACCGCCGCAACGGTTGCGTGAGGTTTCCAAATCATTGTAAAAGCCTATCGCAAAAGCGCGCCATTCTACTTGATTTGAGGGAATTATGTGTCGTAATATTGAAATTTACGCCAATTGGAGCTATGTTAAGAGTGAATAATATTTTTTATTACCCTAGATTATATGTAAGCCATGTCTGATAATGATTCCTTCGACCATAATAGCGATGACGTTGCCGTTGCCGTTCAAGAAAAAAAGCCGTTATTAAAACGCCCACCACTCTATAAAGTATTATTATTAAATGATGATTTTACGCCAATGGATTTTGTGGTCGATATTTTGACCCATTTTTTTCATATGAAACATGAGAAAGCTGTCACAGTTATGTTAGAAGTACATACAGATGGAAAAGGGGTCTGTGGTATGTTTTCAAAAGAAATTGCTGAAACCAAAGTACATCTTGTTAATGAGTACTCACGCGAGCATAATCACCCTTTATTATGTTCAATGGAAAAATCTTAACCTTAGGAAAAAGAAATGTTAAGTCGAGAAATAGAAATTGTTCTGAATCAAGCGTTTACCACAGCCCATGCAAAACGCCATGAATTTATCACGG
>JAGLBU010000142.1 GCA_023146575.1 Methylococcales bacterium | reverse complement strand
TTTCTTTAATTCCATCGGGGGTGGAACGTGAAATCCAACCTACTCTAGGATTTCAACGAGTTTTACAGCGAGCGGTTTTCCATGTGCAAGCATCGGATAAAAAAGAAGTCTCAGGTGAAAATATTTTTGTCGCATTGTTTAGTGAGTCGGATTCCCAAGCGGTTTTTTTATTGAAAAAACAAAACATTATTCGTTTGGATGTGGTGAATTATTTAGCCCATGGTATTTCCAAAGTTGAAACAACGGATGAGACTGAAAAAGAGACTATTGATGAATCAATAATGTCTGATAAAGAACAAAATGCGAATGATCCTTTGGAAAAGTACACGGTTAATTTAAACAAGGAAGCGGAAGCCGATAAAATTGATCCTTTAATTGGTCGAGAATTAGAAATTGAGCGCACCATCCAAACCTTATGCCGCCGTCGTAAAAATAATCCCTTATTTGTAGGCGAGGCAGGGGTTGGTAAAACCGCAATTGCAGAAGGATTGGCGAAACGTATTATTGATGGCGAAGTGCCTGAAGTATTAAATGATAATGTTATTTATTCGTTAGATTTAGGCGCGTTAGTCGCGGGAACAAAATACCGAGGTGATTTTGAAAAACGTTTAAAAGCCTTGATGAATGCGCTCAAAAAAGCACCAAAGTCTATTTTATTTATTGATGAAATTCATACTTTAATTGGTGCAGGCTCAACTTCAGGTGGGGTTATGGATGCCTCCAATCTAATTAAACCGATGTTAGCGTCGGGACAATTACGCTGTATTGGTTCAACAACCTATCAAGAATATAGAGGGATTTTTGAAAAAGATCATGCCCTTGCACGCCGCTTTCAAAAAATAGATATTACAGAGCCATCCGTTGATGAGACTTTTCAAATTTTACAAGGCTTAAAATGTCGCTTTGAAAGTCATCACGAAATTGAATACAGTACCGAAGCCTTACAATCGGCGGCAGAATTATCCGAGCGTTTTATTACCGATCGTTTTTTACCCGATAAAGCGATTGATGTGATTGATGAAGCGGGTGCAAAACAACGTATTGTGGATAAAAAGTTGCGTAAAAAAATCATTAATACGGTTGATATTGAAGAGATTGTGGCCAAAATTGCCCGAATTCCTGAACAATCGGTCTCGGCAAAAGATAAAGATAAGTTAGAAAATTTAGAGAAAAATTTAAAAATGTTGGTGTTTGGTCAAGATGAGGCCATTCATTCTTTAGCCTCTGCGATTAAATTATCACGCGCAGGTTTACGGGATAAATCAAAAACCATCGGCTCTTTTTTATTCTCAGGCCCTACAGGTGTCGGGAAAACAGAAGTAACACGTCAGCTTGCCAAAGTACTTGGAGTAGAGTTAATTCGCTTTGATATGTCTGAATACATGGAAAGTCATACGGTTTCACGTTTAATTGGCGCACCTCCTGGTTATGTGGGATTCGATCAAGGAGGATTACTCACCGAACAAGTCACTAAACACCCTCATGCGGTATTATTATTAGATGAGCTAGAAAAAGCCCACCCTGATGTTTTTAACTTATTATTACAAGTTATGGACCACGGAACCTTGACGGATAACAACGGTCGCAGCGCTGACTTTAGGAATATTATTTTAGTGATGACTACAAATGCGGGCGCTGCCGAAGGAAGTCGCGCCTCAATTGGGTTTACCCAGCAAGATCATGCCAGTGATAGCATGAAAATGATTGAAAAAGGCTTTTCACCTGAATTTCGTAATCGAATTGATGCCATTGTTCAATTTAAACCACTGGATATTTCAGTGGTTGGCAGTGTGGTTGATAAGTTTATTTTTGAGCTTGAAGCGCTTTTAGATGAAAAAAACGTGACGCTTGCATTAAGTGCCGAAGCGCGTTTATGGTTAGCTGAACATGGTTGTGACCCTCAAATGGGGGCAAGACCGATGGCACGTTTGATTCAAGAAAAAATTAAAAAACCACTGGCGAATGATTTACTCTTTGGAAAGCTTTCTCAAGGTGGGCATGTTCGTATTTACGTTGAAAACCAAGAGCTTTGTTTTGCGATTGAAAACAAAAGCTTAAGCGTTGTTAAAGAGCTTTAGGTACCGCGTTTTTAATGTGTATAAAATTAACGAACTCGAAACGTAATACGACCTTTACTTAAATCATAAGGGGTCATTTCGACCTTGACTTTATCACCTGTTAAAATACGGATGTAATGTTTGCGCATTTTTCCTGAAATATGGGCAGTCACAATATGTCCATTTTCAAGTTCTACCCGAAACATAGTATTAGGTAAGGTGTCTATAACCTTGCCTTCCATTTCAATTTGATCTTCTTTAGCCATGACGACACTCCAGTTGTTATAAAACTGCTCATCATAGCATAAGTCTCTTATTAGCAATAGAAACCACAAGAGTAATTTTAGATAAAAACACGCTTTTGTTTTAAGTTTGTGATCGGATTATGAAATAATAACCTTTTTCTAATCAAAGCTGATAAAACCAATGGCGCAATATATCTATTCCATGAATCGTGTGGGAAAAATCGTCCCTCCGAAAAAACATATTTTAAAAGATATTTCCCTCTCTTTTTTCCCTGGCGCTAAAATCGGTGTTTTAGGCTTAAATGGTTCAGGAAAATCCACACTATTGCGGATCATGGCAGGCATTGATACCGATATTGAAGGCGAAGCAACGCCGCAAAAGGGTATTAATATTGGTTATTTATCTCAAGAACCTCAACTAGATCCCGATAAAGATGTTAGAGGAAATGTTGAAGAAGCGGTTGCTGAAGTTAAAAAAGCCTTAAGTGATTTAGATGCGGTTTACGCCGCTTATGCCGAAGCGGATGCCGATTTTGATAAGCTGGCCGCAGAGCAAGCACGATTAGAAGATATTATTAATGCCAATGATGGTCATAATTTAGATCGACAATTAGAAGTAGCCGCCGATGCATTACGCTTGCCACCGTGGGATGCAGATGTCACAAAACTGTCAGGTGGAGAAAAACGTCGGGTGGCGCTGTGTCAGTTATTGCTCTCAAATCCTGATATGTTGTTATTAGATGAGCCAACCAACCATTTAGATGCCGAATCAGTTGCATGGTTAGAGCGATTTTTACACGATTACAAAGGCACAGTGGTCGCGGTAACGCATGATCGCTATTTTCTTGATAATGTAGCAGGCTGGATTTTAGAGCTTGATCGCGGCATGGGAATTCCGTGGGAAGGCAATTATTCCACATGGTTAGAGCAAAAAGAAAACCGTTTAGAGCAAGAAGAACGTCAAGAAACCTCACAAATGAAAGCCATGAAAGCCGAATTAGAATGGGTGCGTTCAAACCCTAAAGGTCGTCATGCCAAAAGCAAAGCCCGATTAGCGCGTTTTGATGAATTATCCTCAAAAGAATTTCAAAAACGTAACGAAACCCAAGAAATTTATATTCCACCAGGCCCTCGTTTAGGCAACATGGTCATTGAAGTCGATGGCATTAAAAAAAGCTTTGGTGACCGACTTCTAGTGGAAAATTTAAGCTTCAACCTTCCTCAAGGCGGTATTGTGGGTATTATCGGTGCCAATGGCGCAGGTAAAACCACTTTATTTCGGATGATGGCAGGTTTTGAAAAAGCCGATGAAGGTGAAGTGCGATTAGGAAAATCGGTACAACTTGCCTATGTCGATCAATTACGCGATGATATGGATCCTAAAAAAACCGTTTGGGAAGAAATCTCAGATGGTTTGGATATTGTGACCGTTGGAAACTATGAAACCCCTTCTCGTTCTTACGTTGGACGTTTTAATTTTAAGGGTTCAGATCAGCAAAAACGAATCGGAAATCTTTCAGGTGGTGAACGTAACCGAGTACATTTAGCTAAATTATTAAAGCAAGGCGGTAATGTTTTATTACTGGATGAACCAACCAATGATTTAGACGTTGAGACCTTACGGGCTCTGGAAAATGCTATCCTCACTTTCCCTGGTTGTGCAGTCGTTATTTCACATGATCGCTGGTTTTTAGACCGTATTGCGACGCATATTTTAGCCTTTGAAGGCGAAAGTGAAGTCGTTTGGTTTGAAGGCAATTACCAAGATTATGAAGCGGATCGCCATAAACGTTTAGGCACAAGTGCGGATAATCCTCATCGGATTAAATACAAAAAATTAGCCTAAATATAATTTTTTCTTGCATAGTTTGAAAAACTCATTATAATTGTATTCTTCTTACGGGGTTGTTAGCTCAGCTGGTAGAGCACCGCACTTTTAATGCGATGGTCGAGCGTTCGAATCGCTCACGACCCACCATATATTCTATTGAAAAGCCTCGCTTTTTAAGTAATCAAGCCGACTTAGTGTCGGTTTTTTTATGCCTGAAAGGTTATTTAGCACACTTTTAAAGCTCTTTATAAACAACTCATATCAACGCTAAACACCCCTTAGATTTCAAGATTAAGGCAAGACTTCCATTGACAAAAACACAACTTTAAAAAATAGAGGGCAAAACCCCCTTTTACCCTTTATTTTTTTGCTCCTTAAAAACTCATTAAAAATCAAATAGTTATAAATACCGAAAAAAACATTGGTAAAAATGGCTTTTTTCACGTAAACTCCTGTCTCACTTACCTTTTCGGAGGAAAGTGTCTAGTTCACTGCCGCACAGGCAGCTTAGAAATAAAACTACCCATGCGGCAAACCTTATTAATAGTTCACTGCCGCACAGGCAGCTTAGAAACATTAACATCTGTTATTGTGCCAGCATAGCCTGTTCACTGCCGCACAGGCAGC
>JAGLBU010000141.1 GCA_023146575.1 Methylococcales bacterium | reverse complement strand
GAAGCCTTGAAAAATATTCAAAATGGCGATTATGCGAAACGTTTTATTACCGAAGGCATGACTAATTACCCTGAAATGACCGCCCGTCGTCGTTTAAATGCCGAACATCCTATTGAGCAAGTCGGTGAAAAATTACGCGGCATGATGCCGTGGATTAAAGCCAATCAAATTGTTGATAAAGCCAAAAACTAATTTCGTACTGCGCTAACACTAAAAAACCTGACAGGCGTTAAAAATCTGTCAGGTTTCGTTTTGGATAGTATTAACGCCTTATTCCTTAGTCACGTAACAACTCATTAAGCCCTGTTTTACTGCGAGTTCGCTCATCCACCTGTTTAATAATGACCGCACAATACAAACTGTGTGTGCCATCTTTCGACGGTAAATTCCCCGACACCACCACCGAGCCTGCGGGAATACGCCCGTAAGTAATTTCACCGGTCATGCGGTTAAATATTTTGGTGCTTTGACCAATATAAACGCCCATAGAGATCACCGAACCTGCCTCCACAATCACGCCTTCCACTACTTCAGAACGCGCGCCGATAAAACAATTATCTTCAATAATCGTTGGCCCTGCTTGTAAAGGCTCTAAGACACCACCGATACCCACACCACCCGATAGATGTACATTTTTACCAATTTGCGCACAGGAACCTACCGTTACCCATGTATCCACCATCGTACCACTATCAACATACGCGCCAATATTCACATACGATGGCATAAGCACAGTATTTGGCGCGATATACGAACCATGACGCGCATTCGCATTCGGTACTACCCGCACCCCTGCCTTGGCAAAATCTTCAGGCGTATAGGCTCCAAATTTAGTTTCAACTTTATCGTAATAGCGGTTAGCGCCCCCGTCCATCACACGATTTTCATTGATTCTAAACGATAACAGTACCGCTTTTTTCAACCATTGATTGACAATCCAGTCGCCTTCCACTTTCTCAGCAACACGCGCTTGACCGCTGTCTAATAAATTAATGGATTCCTCAATAGCCTCACGTAATTCAGCACCAACGCCTACAGGCGTAATTTCAGCACGATTCTCAAATGAATCATTAATAATTTTTTCTAGTTCTGTCATAAGTTTTTAATGTTAAAAGTTTAAAAGTTATTTTGTACAATTAGGGCGCACACCAGAATTAATAGCTTGCTGATATTTTTGCAAGGCTCTGGGTAAATGTTGCGTCATTTTTTCAATACGAGTCGCATGGGCAGGATGGGTTGACATAAATTCTGGTGATTGTTGTGTACCACGACTGGCTTGTGCCATTTTTCGCCATAAATTAATACTATCTTTGGGGTCAAAACCTGCCTCAGCCATAAAATCCATGCCAATAATATCTGCTTCGCTCTCATGCTTACGGCTATAAGGCAATAACAAACCATATTGCGCCCCCAAACCTAAGGCGCTAATACCTAACTGCCCTAATGCCGATTGCGGTGCTGCCACCGCGCCTACAACACTCATCCCTTGTTTAATTAACGCTTCTTGAGATAAACGTTCATTACTATGACGTGCCAATACATGCCCAATTTCATGGCCAATAACCGTGGCTAACTGACCTTGATTATCCACTAAATCAACCAATCCCAAATACACGCCAATTTTATTACCAGGTAAGGCAAAGGCATTTAATGAAGGATCATCAAAAACCACCACTTCCCAGCGCCCACCAACCTGCCGAATAACCGCATTTGCCACACAGTTTACAAAATCATTGGCACGACCATCTTGACTGACAGTGGTTTTTCTTTTCAAATCTTCAAAGGCCTGCTCACCCATTTGGTTAATCTCAGCATCGGGTAAAAATGCGACTTGATTTCGACCACCAGGGCCTGTTGCACACGCCGCTAATAAACAACTGACTAATACGACCAGCCCTTTTTTCATAAACATAGTCATTATCCTTTTAAAAACAAAATTGAAAGTGTTGATTATTTTAACGTAACTGTCTACTCAACAGTGAAAAAATCCCACACGTCAATATTTTTAATTGCTACAAGCAAATTTGGGTTGTGCTGTGTACCGCAGGAATCGCACAAAGTTCAGCCGATAAAGCGTCATTTAAAGGCGTTGAAATACTAATCAACGCCATTGCTTGCTCGCAATCGGTTCCCATCCCTACTTCCATACGCGTAATATTAATATTCGCCGCGCCTAAGACACTGCCAATCGCTGCAATTACACCAGGTTTATCATCATGGCGAGTTACCAATAAAATTCCTTCAGGAACGACTTCAACATCAAACTGATTAATGCTGATTAAACGTGGACTACAACCGCCTAATAACGTGCCTTCGAGCGAAACCGATTCATCCCCATAATGCCCGACCAGTTTTAAAACCGATAGATAACTTTGGGTTTCAGAACTTTTCGTTTCAACTAATGAGACCCCTTGACGTTTGGCAATATTTTCTGCATTCACACGGTTCACAGGCGTGGATAATTGCCCTGCAAAAATCCCAACCAACGCTTCCACCGAAATAGGTCTAATTTCAAGTTCAGAGGCTTTGCCTGAAATCACCACTTCCAAACGCTCAATCGGTTTTTCAGCTAATGCCACCACAACTTTACCCAAAATATTGGCTAAATTCATAAACTGCTGGGATTTTTTCAACTCTTCGGCGGATAAACGCGGTAAATTCAAAGCATTAATGGCTTCCCCTGTCTTTAGAAAAGTCACTGCTTGACGAGCAATTTCCACACTCACCGCCACTTGCGCTTCTTGAGTCGATGCGCCTAAATGTGGGGTGAAATTCATATTTTCCAATTCAAACAAGGGTGATTCTTTAGGCGGTTCTTGCTCAAATACATCTAATGCGGCGGCGGCAATTTCTCCAACTTTTAAAGCGTCATATAATGCCGCCTCATCCACCAAGCCTCCTCTGGCACAATTGATTAACATCGCGGATTTTTTCATCGCCGCTAATTCTTTCGCACCAATAATGCCACGGGTTTTTTCCATCATGGGGCAATGCAGAGTTAAATAATCCGCCTGTTCAACTAATTCCTCTAAACTGACCGATTCCGCGCCCATTTGTTCAAAAACATCGGCGGTTACAAAAGGATCATAGGCAATTACCCGCATTTTCAAACCCACACCTCGTTGCGCCACAATTCGACCAATGGTACCAAAACCTAAAATAGCCAAGGTTTTATGCGACACTTCCTTTCCCATAAATTTAGCTTTTTCCCATTTTCCAGCTCTTACTGACGCATCGGCACGGGGTAATAAACGACTCAAAGAAAATAAATGTGCAATCGCTAATTCTGCGGTCGTGGTTGCATTAGCATCAGGTGTATTCATCACAATAATACCTTGCTCGGTCGCCGCCGCGACATCGACATTATCGACCCCGATTCCTGCACGCCCAATCACTTTTAAATGAGTGGCCGCTGTTAAAACTTTTGGGGTTACTTTGGTATTACTGCGAATTAACAAAGCATCATAATCACCGATAATCTCGCAAAGTTGATCTTCGCTTAAGCCTGTATCAATATGAATTTGAATGCCTTCTTGCTCATTTAAAAAGTTAATGCCCGCATCGGCTAATTTGTCAGAAATGAGAATTTTTTTCATGGAGTATGAGTGTTAATTAAAAAAATAAAGGCATAGATTACCAGACTTTATAAAAACCGTCTTAATTAGGTTAAAATAGCCTTTTTCACGTATGCTTTTAACTTAAATTCTCACAAATTATGTCTCAATCTGCCTTAACCGCAATCTCCCCCATTGATGGTCGTTATCATTCTAAAGTCACCGCCTTACAGCCTATTTTTAGCGAATACGGATTGATTCATTACCGAGTAGAAGTAGAGGTTCGTTGGCTTCAAGCGTTATCAAATCATGCCAGTATTAAAGAAATACCAATATTTAGCCCGCAAGCAAATCAATTATTAGATCAATTAGTGACTGATTTCTCACAAGACGATGCCTTACGGGTTAAAACTATTGAACGAACCACTAATCATGACGTTAAAGCGGTTGAGTATTTTTTAAAAGAAAAGGTAGCTGATTGTGCAGAATTACAGGCTATTGCCGAATTTTTCCATTTTGCCTGCACCTCAGAAGACATCAACAATTTAGCCTATGGCTTGATGCTACAACAGGGTCGTACCGTTATTTTTTCACAAATGACCGAATGTTCAGCGGCAATTAAAACCATCGCCCAACAAACGGCTAACCAAGCCATGTTATCGCGTACGCACGGACAATCCGCCACCCCCACCACTACAGGGAAAGAATTTGCCAACACTGTGGCACGTTTAGAGCGCCAACAACAACAATTTTTAAACGTGGAAATACTGGGAAAAATTAATGGCGCGGTCGGTAATTATAATGCCCACAGTATCGCCTACCCTGACATTGACTGGGTGGATTTTGCTCAAAATTTTGTAGAATCGTTAGGCTTACAATTCAACCCTTACACCACCCAAATTGAGCCACACGATTACATTGCCGAATATTTTCACGCATTGTCACGTTTTAATACTATCTTATTGGATTTTAACCGCGATATTTGGAGCTACATTTCCTTAGGTTACTTCAAACAAAAAACCATCGCAGGGGAAGTCGGCTCATCGACCATGCCGCATAAAGTCAACCCGATTGATTTTGAAAATTCCGAGGGTAACTTAGGCATCGCTAATGCTTTATTTAATTTTTTAGCCACAAAATTACCAATTTCACGCTGGCAACGGGATTTAACCGACTCCACAGTTCTACGCAATTTAGGCGTTGGCATCGCACACACCAGTATCGCCCTACAATCAACCCTAAAAGGCTTATCAAAACTGGAATTAAACCCTACGGTTATAAATGCTGATTTAGATAGCAACTGGGAAGTCCTAGCAGAACCCATTCAGACCGTTATGCGCCGTTATGGGGTTGAAAAACCTTATGAAAAATTAAAAGAATTAACGCGTGGACAACGTATTACCGCTGAAATTATGCAAAAATTTGTCGAAACATTGGAAATTCCTGATGATGCTAAAGTCCAACTGATGGGATTAAGACCTGATACCTACACAGGTTATGCCGAAAAATTAACCCAAGAACAAATGTAAGAAATATATATGAATAAACCTCGTTGACGTAAAAATCATCGAGGTTTTTATGGCTATTATTTTGATTTTGCTAAAATAATTGTCGAGCCTGCAATCAGATACGTGCTGAATTTTTTGATGTTATGATAAAACATTCCCTGTAACTACTTAGGTCTAAGATTAAAAATTAATTCTTATCATTCAGTATGTTACATTTTTTTAAAAATATGGTTAAATTTACTAAAAAATGTTTATCAATAAAGTCAATAGGTTATAAAAGTTGACAATAATCTAAAAATCAGTAGCTATTTTTTAACACCTTTATTTATAATTGCTTTTTATACCTGAGTAATTACGAAAAAATCGTAAAATATCTGTCCGTTATAATGCTCAAAAATAAACGGCTTTTTGAATTTGGATTTATATGCTATCTTTCTAAATTAAGCCCTAATAAAGAATTCTTTAAATA
>JAGLBU010000140.1 GCA_023146575.1 Methylococcales bacterium | reverse complement strand
TATGGTTAATGTTACCTGAATCGGTGAACGGTTCAGGCTTTAAAGTCCCGAAAGAAATCGTGTTATTCATCGTTATTATGCTGACCGTTTCCTTGCTTAAAATTATCCCAGGTCAAATTGGAACTAGCTTACAGCATCAATATAAAATTTTTGACAACAAGCACACATGGGTAATGAGTATTATCTATACCATGACCTTTGGCTCATTTATCGGTTTTGCAGCCTGCTTCCCCTTAGCGATTAAAGTCATCTTTGGTTATCAGCATGTATTAGTTGATGGCGTTATGAATCATGATATTGCCAACCCAAATGGCCCCAGCGCCTTAATGTATGCGTGGATGGGACCCTTTATTGGTGCCTTAATTCGTCCTGTCGGGGGCATGATTGCAGATAAATTTGGCGGTGCATGGGTCACTCATATATGTGCTGGCGTGATGGTTTTAAGTGCCTGTGGTGTTGCGTATTACATGAAAGCCGCTTATAACAGCCCCACACCTGAAGAATACTTCGTGCCTTTTTTCATTTTATTTTCAGTTTTATTTGCCGCAACAGGTATTGGTAACGGTTCAACCTTTCGAACCATCGCAATGGTCTTTCCAAAAGAACAAGTCGGGCCTGTGCTAGGCTGGACATCCGCCGTTGCCGCTTATGGTGCTTTTTATATTCCAAAAGTATTAGGCGAACAAATTAAAGAAACCACGCCAGAAGTTGCGTTGATTGGCTTTGCAATTTTTTATGTCGCCTGTATCATGATTAATTGGTGGTTTTACTTGCGTAAAGATGGGGAATTTTACAACCCATAATCACACCCCCTAATGAAAGCCGCCTAACCAGCGGTTTTCTGTTATTGTCTTTTAAAAAACATACTCGATGAAATCAAATTTCCCTATCGTTCTATCCTTTTCAGGTCATGACCCAAGTGGCGGCGCAGGCATTCAAGCTGATATAGAAACCCTTATAAGTCATCATTGCCATTCGGTGAGCGTTATCACCGCTTTGACCGAGCAAAACACTTCAAATATACAACACTTAATTCCTCAAAATTCGGCCGATATTCTCGCTCAAGCCCAAACAATCCTTGAAGATATGCAAGTTAATGTGATTAAAATTGGCTTAATAGGAAGTGAAGCGGCGGCAAGTGCCATTCATACTATTTTGGAAAGTCATCCTGATATCCCCGTTATTTTTGATCCTGTACTGGCCGCAGGCGGCGGGAAAATGGTCACTAACGCACCTTTAATCGACCTTATAAATCAAAAATTATTACCTCATACGCATATTTTAACCCCCAATTTTAAAGAAGCCCGATTACTAACAGGACTAACCTCCATGAAAGATTGCGCGAATGCCTTATTAAACAAAGGCTGTGATTATATTTTAATTACCAATGCCGATGAATCAATTGAACCATTACGCGTTTCAAATACACTCTATGGACCAGATGAAATATTATTAACCTATCACTGGGATAAATTACCGTATCAATATCATGGCTCAGGCTGTACGCTTACCAGCAGTATTTCAGGGCTGATTGCACAAGGTTTAGACCCCTTAGCTGCGATTGACGAAGCACAACATTTCACATGGAACACGTTGGAAAAAGCCTATAAAACAGGCAAAGGGCAGCACAACCCGAAACGTTTATTTTGGATGGAATCCTAAAAGATGAAATGCCCTAGCAGCGGTTTATACGCCATTACCGATCCTCAAAATAAATCAGCGCAACAAATATTGACCGAAGTAGAGTTAGTCATAAAAGGCGGCGCGGTGATGATTCAATACCGTGATAAAAACCCATTAGATAAAATCGGCTTAAGTCGTCAATTACTTCAGTGTTGCCAGCGCTATCAAATCCCCTTTATTATTAATGACGACATTGAATTAGCAAAAGAGATCAATGCTGACGGTGTGCATTTAGGCAAAGACGATGGGGAAATTGAATATGCCAGAGCGCAATTAGGTAACAACGCGATTATTGGGGTTTCCTGTTACAACGATCTAAATTATGCCATAGCTGCTGAAAAAAAAGGCGTGGATAATGTTGCCTTTGGACGTTTTTTCCCCTCAAGTTCCAAACCACTCGCCGCACCCGCCGACTTAAAAACCCTCAAAGATGCACGTCAAAAAATAACCATTCCTATCGTTGCTATCGGTGGCATATTACCCGAAAATGGACAAATACTTTTAAACGCAGGCGCTGATTTATTAGCTGTTATTGGGGGAGTATTTCAAGAAAATACTCAACAATCAGCGCAAGCATATCAAGCTTTATTTCCGCCATTGGATGAGCTTATCAAAACTAAACTCTAATGCCATAAGCTGATTTTGATGAGATATTAAGAAAACCATCCATAGTTATTCTTTGTCATGTTATGGTTGATTAATTGAGACCTTTGCACTGTCAAATTCCGAGTAATATGTCGTGGATTCAACACGCTCTTCAAATTTCCAGCGTAAATAATCTGCATAACTATTAGGTTTTGTTTAAGTCTAATTGTGAAAACAATGTAATCGTTGTCATGATAACCCCCTTAGTTAAAAACCTTCTGGCGTTTTTTTATGCCAATCAGTCACTTTTTGATATTGATTTGCTACGTTTAATAATTGCGCTTCTTTAAAATAATTGCCGATTATTTGCAAACCAACGGGTTTATTCTCCACAAATCCTGCGGGAACTGACATTGCAGGTAAGCCTGCCAAATTAATTGCAATTGTATAAATATCGGCTAAATACATTTGAATCGGGTCATTGGTTTTTTCACCAATTCCAAAGGCAGTTGATGGTGCGACAGGCCCCATTAATACGTCAACTTCCGTTAATGTCCGCTTAAAATCTTCACTGATTAATCGGCGAATTTTTTGAGCCTTTATATAGTAAGCATCGTAATAACCTGCGGATAGCGCATACGTTCCCATTAAAATGCGGCGTTTTACTTCAGCACCAAAGGCTTCACCACGCGAACGGGTATATAAATCGTCTAAGTTTTTAGGATTTTCACAGCGATGTCCATACCGAACGCCATCTAAGCGCGATAAATTAGCTGAACATTCCGCTGAGGCAATCACATAATAGGCAGGAATGGCATATTTCAACATCGGCATCGAAACCTCTTTGACTTCTGCACCTAATTTTTTATACTCTTCAACCGCATTAAGAATCGTTGCGGCAATATCAGCCTCTAAATCTTCGCTAAAAAACTCTTTTGGTAAACCAATTTTTAATCCCTTTAGACTTTGATTTATATTTTCGCTGTAATTTGGTACGACCTCTTGTGCGCTAGTTGAGTCTTTTTCATCAAACCCAGCCATTGTTTGTAACAAAATAGCCGCATCTTCTGCACTGCGTGTCATGACACCGCCTTGATCTAAACTGGAGGCATAGGCAATCATGCCATAACGAGAAACCCGCCCATATGTCGGCTTTAAGCCTGTAATACCACAAAAAGAAGCAGGTTGACGAATTGATCCCCCTGTATCCGTTCCTGTAGTTGCAACGGCTAATCGTGCCGCCACTGCCGCCGCTGAGCCGCCTGATGATCCACCTGCAACGGTATTATTATCCCAAGGATTTTTAACCGTCCCATAAAAACTGGTTTCATTCGATGATCCCATCGCAAATTCATCCATGTTTAATTTACCCAACATTACCGCACCCGATTGATTAAATTTTTCAACCACAGTGGCATTGTAAGGTGCGATAAAATTATCTAACATTTTTGAACCACAACTGGTTTTAATCCCTTCCGTGCAAAAAATATCTTTTTGAGCAATAGGAATGCCTGTCAATAGAGGGGCATCCGTCTTTTGTAGTTGTTCATCGGCTATTTTCGCCGCCGCTAAGGCTTGGCGTTCAGTGACACTGATGTAACTATTTAACTCAGAATATTGTTTGATGCGGGTTAAATAATGTTGAGTTAATTCAACACTGGAAATTTCTTTGGTGCGTAAGCTTTTGGCTAATTCGGTAATGGTTTTATTATGCATAATCTATGAAACTAAAAAATATTAATCAATGACTTTAGGAACAAGGTACAAACCTTTTTCGGTGTGTGGAGTAAGCGTTTGAAATTTTTCACGCTGATTGGTTTCAATGATCGTATCAGGGCGCAATCGTTGCTCTAAATCTAAAGGATGCGCCATAGGTTTAACCCCTTCTGTATCTAGCTCACCCATTTGCGTCATTAACCCGAGTAAATTTGATAAATCATGGGCATAAGCCGCCATATTTTCATCATTAATTCCCACTCTAGCAAGATGGGCTATTTTTTTTATATCATCGGCTAATAATGACATTTTTTCCTCCTAAAATTTTATTTAAAATATTTAATTATTAAATATGATACGTTATATCTTGCCTAAAGACCTTATTGATTGATACAGTGGCGAGATTTTTATCCGTCAAGGAATCTGATTACAATGTTTAAACGAATTCGCGGGCTTTTTTCTAATGATTTATCCATTGATCTCGGGACAGCTAACACTTTAATATATATTCCAGGCCAAGGGATTGTTTTGGATGAACCCTCAGTGGTAGCGATTAAGGAAGATCGGGCGCGAGGTACAAAAACCATTGCAGCAGTTGGCTTAGACGCTAAAAAGATGCTAGGCAGAACGCCAGGCAATATTGAAGCCATTCGGCCCTTAAAAGATGGCGTGATCGCTGACTTTTATGTCACCGAACGAATGTTACGCTTTTTTATTGAAAAAGTTCATGAAAGTAAATTATTACGCCCTAGCCCTAGAATTTTAATCTGCGTGCCTTGTGGATCTACGCAAGTTGAACGTCGTGCGATTCGTGAATCCGCTGAAATGGCAGGTGCGCGTGATGTTTATTTGATTGAAGAACCTATGTCAGCCGCTATTGGGGCAGGAATGCCTGTTGACCAAGCGCAAGGATCAATGGTGTTGGATATTGGAGGGGGAACTTCTGAAGTCGGTATTATTTCCTTAAATGGCATTGTGTACTCGTCATCAGTTCGTATCGGGGGTGATCGTTTTGATGATGCCATTATTAGCTATGTGCGCCGAAACTACGGAACGTTAATCGGTGAAGCGACGGCTGAGCGGATTAAAAAAGAAATTGGTTCCGCTTATCCAAGCAGTGAAGTTAAAGAAATTGAAATTAAAGGCCGTAATTTAGCCGAGGGTATTCCGCGTAGTTTTATTCTAAACAGTAATGAAATTTTAGAATCACTACAAGAATCTTTATCTGGTATTGTCGGCGCGGTAAAATTGGCACTAGAACAAACACCGCCAGAACTAGGGGCAGATGTTGCTAACAACGGAATTGTTTTAACAGGGGGTGGTGCCTTGTTAACTGATATTGACCGATTAATCGCAGAAGAAACGGGTTTACCCGTCTATGTTGCAGATGATCCTTTAACCTGTGTTGCCCGTGGCGGTGGCATGGTACTTGAAATGCTTGACCAAGCAGGTGGGGCAGATAACTTTTCTTTAGAATAAAAACTTGATAATAATTAGTTATCGTAATATATTTATATTCTAAGCGACTCATCGCTATTTTATACACTATAATTCTAATAAATTGTAAGATACAAGTCCCACTTTTTTGTTTTAATTATCAGAGAATTGCTATAAAACTTTTATTTGCCAAAGGTCCATCTCTTCATACACGCTTTATTATCGCAGTGCTTTTTTCTGTGTTATTGCTTGCGATGGACTATAAGAGTTCACGACTAGAAGGAGTTCGTTCTCTTCTATCCGTTGTTGTGCATCCAATTCAACAACTTGTCAGCTTACCAATGGCAATTACCAATCAAACTTTTCAACTTTTTGTCTCTTACGATCAGCTTAAAGAAATAAATAAAAAATTAATACAAGCAGCCAATCTCCGTACCGCAGGGCTGATGAAACTTAAAGTATTGGAAGATGATAATATTCGTCTGAGGGCTATTACAGGCAAAAGTCAATCAATGGGAGAACAGGTTTTAGTAGCGGAATTAATTCGTGCAACCCCTTTCCCGTATGAACATAGCATTTTAGTTGATAAAGGTCAGTCCCTTGGTGTCAAAAAAACACAGCCCGTTTTAGATACGAATGGCATCATTGGACAAGTTACTAGAGCCAATCCCTTAAGTTCTCAAATCATGCTAATCACCGACCCAAGCCATGCGGTTGCGGTTGAAATTGAACGTAATGGTCTTCGAACACTGGCCTTTGGGACTGGGCGTTATAATCAGCTTAAACTGCCCTATTTGCCAAACGATGCAGATGTTAGAGAAGGTGATATACTGATTACTTCAGGATTAGGCGGTACTTTCCCACGAGGCTATCCTGTTGCAACCATCAAAAAAATAGCCGAAGTTGTAAGCAAACCTTTTGCTGATATTGTTGCTGAACCTATTGCGCAGTTAGATAAAATTAGAGATATTTTGATTATTCTTAATAAATCAGAAAACATTGAATTAACTTCCTCAAGAGAACCTGAACACGTTCCAAGTAAATCTTCTAATGGCGTTGTTAGTAAGAGAAACTAGCCTTGTTCAATGACCAAGCATATATTTTCTTCACATTACTGATTGCAATGTGCTTAAAAGTAGCACCTTTTCCGCATTTTATCGGTCGATTAAACCCTAACTGGGTCTTATTAGTACTCATCTACTGGACACTAATTTTACCGTATCAACAAGGCATTTTAAAAGCATGGCTAACAGGTCTATTAACAGATGTTTTGGTCGGTTGCTCTTTAGGGGAACATACGCTTATTTATGTCTGCGTTATTTATGTCTGCATTATTTTCCACAAACGCTTACGACAGTTTCCAATGCTTCAGCAAATGGTGTTTATTTTCTTCTGCCTATTAGTGGCCCAAATGACCATTTTTTGGTTAGAATCCATACGTGTAGCGATAAAAATGAGTAGCCTCGTCATTAAAAACCCCGTTCAAACATCCCCAGAGTTTTCAATATCTTTTTGGTTATCTATCTTAACGGGGACATTAATCTGGCCTGTTATCAATTCTAGCTTAGACTTTATCCGACATCTCGGTAATAGTCGTTAATTAAACGATTTTTCATGTCAAAGCGCTACACTATTAGAGATGCTATTACTGAAAATCGTATTTTCCTTAATCGAATTGTATTCTTATTCGCCTTTGTCCTCCTTTTGATTGCAGGACTAATTGTTAGATTAATTTATCTGCAAATAGAAGGCTACGAACATTACACCAGTCTATCCACTGAAAACCGTGTTAAAATCTCCTCAATCCCCCCCATTCGTGGCGGTATTTATGATCGAAAAGGCCGTGTTTTAGCTGAAAATTTACCGACCTATAATTTAGAAATTTTACCTGATAAAATTACAAATAAGGGTAAAGATAAAGAAAAACTCGATGATACGCTAACACGATTACAAGTGTTACTTAATATTCCAAATGAAAAAATAGCTGAATTTCACAAGCAACGTAAACGTCATAAACCTTTTATACCGACCCCTTTCCTCTCAAATTTAACCGAAGAAGAGATGGCAAAATTTGCGGTGATGCGACCTTTTTTCCCAGGCGTTGAAATAAAAGTCCGCCTAACACGATATTATCCTTACGATTTATTAACCGCACATGTTGTAGGTTATGTGGGCAGAATCAATAAAAAAGAACTCAAAAGCTTGCCAGAACAAGAATACCGAGGCACACATTACATAGGAAAAGTCGGTATTGAACAATCCTATGAAACACAATTACATGGAAAAGCAGGTTACACTGAAGAAGAAACCAATGCCCAAGGACGTTCGGTTAACACCTTAAAAGAAGTCGAATCAAAATCAGGGGCTAATTTACATTTAACGCTCGATATTGATTTACAAAAAATAGCCTATGATGCCCTTGAAGGCTTTAATGGTGCCGTCGTCGCAATCGAAGTAAAAACAGGTAATGTATTGGCTTTTGCAAGTAGACCCAGCTTTAACCCCAACCTTTTTGTGAATGGTATTAGTTATAAAGCCTATGAAGCCTTACGAGATTCCCCTGACAGACCTTTATTCAATAGAGCATTAAGAGGTCAATACCCTCCAGGTTCCACAGTAAAACCTTTCATGGGCTTAGCAGGATTAAAATACAAAGTCATTACCGCTCGTAAAAGCACACCATGTCGTGGTTTTTATCAAGTCCCTAAAGATAAACATCGGTTTAGAGATTGGAAACACTGGGGGCATGGGGCAACTAATTTAAACAAAGCGATTACACAGTCGTGTGATGTTTATTTTTATGATTTAGCCTTTCAGCTGGGTATTAACCGTATGTATGATTTCATGACCCAATTTGGTTTTAATCAAAAAACAGGGCTCGACTTAAAAGGTGAGAAAAAAGGCTTATTTCCATCACGAGAATGGAAGAAAAAGCACAAAAAAAAGATGTGGTACCCAGGTGATTCCGTTATTACAGGTATTGGACAAGGCTTTAGTTTAGCAACCCCAATACAACTTGCAAAAGCGACTGCTACCTTAGCCAATTATGGACAACCGATTACCCCCCATCTTGTTGATAGCTTGGTCGAATCAAACATTACCAAACCGCTTGCCTTAGAAACTGAAAAAAAGATTCCATTGGACAAAAATAATATAGAAATCGTGATTGCCGCTATGGTTAATGTAGTGCATGGTCGAGGTGGAACTGCAGGGCGAATATCCAAAGGTATTTCGTATAAAATTGCAGGTAAAACAGGCACGGCTCAAGTGTTTACCGTCAAACAACACGAAACCTATAATCAACATAAACTCAATAAAAAACTGCATGATCATGCTTTATTCGTAAGCTTTGCACCGGCCTCTGACCCTCAAATTGCCGTATCTGTCATTGTTGAACATGGAGGGCATGGTGGCTCGGTTGCAGCACCCATTGCAGGAAAAGTTATTAGAAGTTTTTTAAACGATTCAAATGGAATGGATACGATAAATGATTCCCGCTAATAACCATCAAAAAATTAAATCATCCTTTATACAAGATTTACTCAATAAATTACATATTGATATTCCTTTATTCCTTGTTTTACTGGTGTGTTCACTGATTAGTTTTGTGATTTTATACAGTGCGAGCGGGCAAAATAGCGCGACATTACTCAAACAACTCGTCCGTATTGGCTTTGCTTTTATCTTAATGATTGGGCTTGCACACGTTAACCCTGAACGGTTTAAGCTTTATTCAGTTTTTTTATACAGCGCAGGAATTTTAGCTTTAATTGCGGTTTTATTAGTAGGCGACATCGGGAAAGGCGCTCAACGGTGGTTAAATTTAGGGCTTTTTAGATTCCAACCTTCGGAAATGATTAAAATCACCACCCCGATGATGGTGGCATGGTATCTAGCTGATAGTCATTCGTCCTTAAATTGGAAACAACTCGCCATTGCATCAGGCTTGATATTACTCCCGACCCTACTCATTGCAAGACAACCCGATTTAGGCACCTCTATTTTAGTGGCGGGTTCAGGGGCAGCCGTGTTATTTTTCGCAGGTCTTTCATGGCGCTTTATGGCGTTGATTGGAGGACTTCTCGGAGGATTTGCGCCTATTTTTTGGTTTTATCTCATAAAACCTTACCAAAAAACACGTGTTTTAACCCTGTTTAACCCAGAGGCAGATCCTCACGGGAAAGGTTACCATATTATCCAATCAAAAATCGCGATTGGATCGGGTGGCTTTTCTGGAAAAGGCTGGACAGAAAGCTCTCAAGCACAATTACATTATTTACCCGAAAGTTCCACCGATTTCATTTTTGCAGTCTTCGCAGAAGAATTTGGTTTACTAGGCTGCCTTGTTTTATTATTTCTCTATATTTTAATTATTGGCCGGGGATTGTATATTGCCGTTCAAGCGAAAAATACCTATTCTCGCTTATTAGCCAGCAGCCTCACCTTTACCTTTTTCGTTTATGTTTTTGTTAATATCGGCATGGTGATTGGCATATTACCCGTCGTAGGCGTTCCGCTACCGCTTATTAGTTATGGTGGAACCTCAATGGTAACCTTACTTGGAAGCTTTGGCATTCTTATGTCGATACACACCCATAAAAAATTCTTGACCCAATAAAAAACATTATGATAAAAAAAATAATCTTGAACTCAACACTTATTATGGGCATGACTCTTAGCCTAAATAGCGTTGCAAAAATTGACCAAACACCTGAAGTTAATAATTTTATTAACATGATGCGTACTGAGCATAATTTTGAATCTGAAAAATTAAC
>JAGLBU010000014.1 GCA_023146575.1 Methylococcales bacterium | reverse complement strand
CATCGGAAATCACACTATTTTTGCGAATAATGTTGCCATCGGGGGATTTGTTGAAATTGGGGAGGCGGTTTTTATGGGAGGCGCAGTGGTGGTACATCAATTTTGTCGCATTGGCTCTTATGCGATGGTGCAAGGAACCACAGGACTCAATAAAGACGTGATTCCTTATATGTTAATTGCAGGCTATCCTGCCAAACATTTTCGTTTAAATACCATAGGATTACGGCGTGCAGGCATTACTGGGGAGCGGTATAAAGTGTTATCAACCGCTTTTCGATTGCTCAAAAATAAACAATCACTCGATTCATTAGAAAAAACCGCCGAATTACGTTATTTAATCGACTGGTTAAGTGTTAAATCCAAACGTGGACATCATGGCTTTATCAGCCCCGAGCATTCCTAATGTTGGCACTGATTGCAAAAATAGCTAGCGCGTTGCCCTATGATTATCTTCGTAATAGGGCTTTGACACTGGTAACAAAGCTTACCTGCTCGCCCGTAGACTTGTAATGCTTGGCTAAAATAACCTGCTTTGCCATCCGCATTTATAAAGTCTTTCAGCGTGGTGCCACCTTGGGCAATGGCTTTTTCTAAAACGCTTTTAATTGCTCGCGCTAAGGTTTGGTATTCGGCTAAAGACACTTGTCCTGCCGCGCGTTCTGGATGAATAGCTGCCATAAATAACGATTCACTGGCGTAAATATTACCAACACCTACCACGACATGACCATCCATAATAAAATTTTTAACCGCTTTACGCCGTTTTAACGCCTGCTGATGTAATAATGCCCCGTTAAAACCTGTCGTTAATGGCTCAGGGCCTAAATCTTTTAATAAACGATGCTCAAAAACATCGCCTTGCCCCCACAAAACTGCCCCAAATTTACGTGGATCATTAAAGCGTAAAATAGTTTGGTCTTCAAAAATAAAATCAACATGGTCATGGGCTTTCAGAGGCTGATTTTCTGTAACGATTCGTAAACTGCCTGACATGCCTAAATGCAAAATCACACTGCCCGTGTTAGCTTCCAATAAACAATATTTACCACGGCGAGTCACATTAGTGATTTTTAAACCCGTTACAATGTCCGCAAAGTCCTCAGGAATACGCCAGCGCAACTGCGGCTCTCGTACAACCACATTGATAATAGTTTTAGCCTTTATATGGGGACGAATACCATTGCAGATGGTTTCAACTTCAGGGAGCTCTGGCATTCTTAAAAAAGCTCCCAAATAGGTTTAATATCATCGGGCAAATCAGAATAACGCCCTAATTCCACCCATTTATTATGGGGACTGTGAAAATCTGATCCTGTAGATCCTGCTAATTCAAACTTTTTAGCGTAGTTATAACTCGTGATAATATCTTCTTTTGAGTCACGCCCTGTGACCACTTCCAACCCTGCGCCGCCCATTTCTTTAAATTCGGCTAATAATCGTCGCATCCAACTGGCGGTTATTCGATAGCGTAAAGGATGGGCTAATACCGCCACCCCACCTGCTTCTTTAATCCAATGCACCGCTTCAATTAAACTAATCCAGTTGGTTGAGACAAACGCAGGTTTGCCATCGCCAAGGTAGCGGTTAAAGGCGGCTTGCATATCGGTAACATGGCCTTCTTTGACTAAAAAGCTGGCAAAATGACTGCGCGTCACCATTCCGTCTCCCGTTACTTTTTTAACCGCTTCATACGCGCCTTTAATGCCTTTTTTTTCTAATTTTAACGCCATTGTTTCGGTACGAACCATCCGTAAGCGCTGTTGTTCAGCAATCCCTTCCAATAAAATTGCAGAATTTGGATCAATATTTAACCCGACTAAATGAAAACAACGATTTCGCCATGTGGTTGATAATTCAATGCCTGTAATAAAATCCATGTCAATTAACTTTGCGGTAGCAAGCGCCTCTTCTATTCCCCCCAAAGTATCATGATCGGTCAATGCCAAGGTATCGACTCCTTGTGCCTTAGCACGCACTAATAATTCGGTAGGTTTTAAATCCCCGTCTGAGGCCGTTGAATGGCTGTGTAAATCGTATTTAGATGTCATCTATGCGTTGGATTAAGTTTTATATTCAAAGATACTTTCACTCAAATACAAGCTAAAAAGTGAAAGCTTTATTCGTGTTTCCCCACTAAGGGTATTTCATCCCTAATCATCACTGTGATACTCTCACTAAAATATGCGAAAAAGAATCATTTTTTGTGGTTTAATGCTACACAGAATACAGGTTTATGAAGATTCTATCGCTCATGCAAGCGTATAACGGAAGGAATCTCATTATAAAGGGCATTTTTTAATTTAGGGAAAATAAAAATTTTACAGAGGTCATTATGATAAAAAATCATCTTTTAAAGCGCAGTTTCATCTTTATTTTCTTATTTTCATACACCCTTAGCGTTGCAGCCCTCTCGATTTCAGAGCAACGAGAGGTTTTTTTTAGGGCGGAAAAATTACTCAAACAAGGACATGAAAGTTCTTTTTTAATCGAAATGGAACAGCTTCGAGATTATGCGCTTTACCCCGTACTGCAATATCAGTATCTCAGCAAACATCCAGAACAAGAACGTGAAATACAATCATTTTTAACCCGCTACAAACATAGTCGCTATGCTAATTCATTACGTCGCCAATGGCTAATTTCAATCGCCAGACAAGGACGATGGTCACATTTTATGAATGCCTATCAGCCAACGAAAAATATTTCACTACAGTGCTACTATCATTTAGCGCAATATGAAACGGGTAATCGCGATGTCGCAATGGAAGCTGCTAAAAAAATATGGCTAAAACCCTATTCACTTCCTGATAATTGCAACCCATTATTTTCGGTTTTTAAACGCTCATCATTCTATAACCAAGCTTTATTGTGGCAACGTTTTGAAATCGCGATGCGAAAAGGGAAAAAGAAAAATATTGCCCTTGCGTCGGCGTTGATTAAAAACATGGATTCTTCAGGTCGACAATCAGCACAATTGTGGTTAAAAGTTCGTCGAAAACCGATACTGGTGACGCAACCCCATAACTGGAATACACGCGACCCAAAAGCTGGGAAAATTTTTGCACAAGGGCTTTATCTTATTGCCCGAAAAAAAACCGATTTGGCTATTAGCACATGGAATGCGTATCAGCGGGATTTTCAAATTGATGCGGTTACCCGTGATTATGTTGAAAAAAGACTGGGATTAGTTTCCGCTTATCAAGGCAATGTCTCTACTGCCTACCATCATTTAAGCAAAGTCAGCAATCCTGACCTCGAAGCCAAAGAATGGCGTGTTCGAGCGGCGTTACGCCAGCAAAACTGGCAATATGTAAAAGATTCACTCACCATGTTTAGTGCGGAAGAAAAAAACCAAGAAAAATGGCGGTATTGGCTCGCACGCGCCTCTGAAAAATTAAACGATCACAGTCGTGCCAATCAACTTTACCGTGATTTAGCAAAAGAGCGCAGTTACTATGGCTTTGCGTCCGCCGATAAAATCAACGCCCCTTATCAATTAAACGATCGCCCCATTATCATGAGCGAAAGTGATTTAAGACGTTTTGAACAACAACCTGAATTTAGCATTGTCAAAGAACTGTATGCGCTTAGCCGTGATAAACAGGCGAAAAAAGATTGGTGGTTTATCATCAAGCATTCGGATAACGAAAAAATTAAACACGCGGCTAAATTAGCCCAACGCTGGGGGATGATTCAAACGGCTATTTTTACCGTTGCCAAAGCCAAATACTGGGATGATGTGGCATTGCGCTATCCCTTGTTATTTAAATATCAAATCATTGCCCAGTCGCAAACCCAAAATTTAAACCCTGCGATGGTCTTTGGTTTAGTGCGCCAAGAAAGTGTCTTTAATGAACGCGCTGGCTCGCGGGTCGGCGCAAAAGGACTTATGCAAATTATGCCCGCGACAGGCAAGCAAATTGCACGAGAATTAGGCGTAAGATGGCGCTCATCCAATATTTTATATAATCCTGACACCAATCTTCAATTTGGAACCTATTATTATAAAAAACAAATCAACCGTTTTGATGGTCAATTAGCGCTCGCCGCAGCAGGCTATAACGCAGGGCCACATCGTGTCACAAAATGGCGACCTTATCGACCTATGGCGATGGATATTTGGATTGAAACTATCCCATTTGATGAAACTCGAAAATACGTCTCGGTGGTGTTACGAAATAC
>JAGLBU010000139.1 GCA_023146575.1 Methylococcales bacterium | reverse complement strand
CGAGTGATTGACGCACTTTCAACCTTAGCTTTTTCATACCCCAAACGCAGTACATTTTTCACCAAAGAACTTAAGCACTTCTTATTGCTTTGCCGTGAAGAAAAAATGAACCCACTCAAGCCCAAAGGTTCATACGCAGGTGCAATGGGCTTACCACAATTCATGCCCAGCAGTTATCGCAATTATGCCGCCGATTATGAGCAAGATGGCAAGCGTAATATTTGGACAAACCCTGCGGATGCGATTGCCAGTGTCGGTCATTATTTATTAAAACATGGTTGGCAAAAAAATGAAGGCATTGCTTATAAAGTGACCGTAACAGGAAATGATTACACCCAAGCCATCTTTGATGATTTAAAACCGCAATCCACAATCGCACAGCTACAAGCGCTTAATATTGCCATTCCCATCGAGCTTTCATCACCAACACCTGCAAAATTATTAGAATATCAACAAGCCTCTGCACCTGAATTTTGGGTAGGACTGACTAATTTTTATGCGATTACACGCTACAATCACAGTCAAATGTATGCCTTAGCGGTTTATCAATTAAGTGAAGCTATTTTAGCCAAAACAAAGTAAAAATTAACGGAAATTAACGAGGGTGAGAACGATACTTTTTTTCACCCTATTATTGCTTGCTATTTTAACGCTAGGGATTTTATTGTGGGATGAAACAGATGTTATTTCAGGAAATTCCAGCGACTATAAACTCTTAGGAAAACATTACAAAGTCTTACCCTTTAGCCATAATTTTACGCAAACAGGGGTTGCCTCTTGGTATGGAGATGCATTTCAAGGAAAAAAAACCGCTAATGGTGAAATATATGACATGTATGCCATGACCGCCGCACACAAAACCCTACCCATTCCAAGCTATGTCAACGTTAGCAATTTAAAAAATGCACGCAGTGTCATTGTTAGAATTAACGATAGAGGGCCTTATCATCAAAATAGAATTATTGATCTCTCCTATGCCGCCGCTAAAAAAATTGGCCTTTATCAACGAGGCACAGGCAAGGTTAAGATAACCGCGATTAATGCCATTAATAACAATAGCCCTATTTATCTGCAAATAGGGGTTTTTGAAAAAGCCAGCAATGCCTACAACTTACAACATAAGGTCAGTCGAAACGCATTGCCTAGCCCGATCATAAAAAAAATAGATTACCCAAACCAAACACTTTATAAAGTTCAAATAGGCCCTTTATATAAAACCTCCGACATTGATAAGCTCACCTTGAAATTAACTCAATTGGGAATTTCAAAAATGCGTTACGTTCGTTAAAACTCATTGGGACTAAAGTCTGGCGCTTCCGATAAAACCGCTTGCAAACCTTGCTTTAATTCCTCCGCATTACCTGCGGCAGTATAAGTGGTTAAACCTGTTTGATTCAGCGCATGATCTCCATCCAAACAAAAACCAATACTGTGTATCATGACAGGAGATTGCGTTAATATAGTTCTTAAAATTTGACCAGGGTCTTCATTACTTGAAGCAATTCCATCCGTCACAATCACTAAATGGTATTCCCCATAGCCAAGCTGCTGAGTAGCTTGTTTCGTTAGCAAACGATACCCATCCTTAATAGCGGTCGCTAAGGGCGTTCCTCCACCTGGTACAATTTCTTTAATTTTTGTATAAAAAAGGACTTTATTTTCGCTACTCAATGAAAATAGCTCCCCTCGTCCGCGTCCATCAAACGAATATAAAGCCACATTCGCCTCGGCTGGAATTTTTTGGCTAAATTGCGTAATTGCAGTTTTAGCCACTGCCATTTTACTGCTGCCTTCTGCACATTGACTGCCTTCCATCGAGCCACTACCATCTAAAATAATATAATAATTAGCGGTTAATAAATCATCACTTACTATTTTTTCATTCTCAGAAGTAGGGGGCCAACTATTTTCCAAAGGTCGTTGTCCATAGCTCGGGCTATTTTTCTCAATGAGTGGTACCGTCGAAATAGTTTCTTCCCATTCTAATCCTAATAGAACCACGATCAGTACTATAAAAAAAATTACAAATTTCATAAATTCATCCCGTTATAACGGTTGAAAAACCGAATCTTCTGCTTCAATTTGGATAATTCGAAATTCAACCCGCATATTTGCACGCCAATCTTTTTCAGTTTTTGGTGCGCAAGGTAATGTGCCACAAACACCCGATTTAGGCGCTGAAATACCATGCCCAATAATGGCAAACTGAGAAGCATCTAGGGCAATTCCCTTGGCAGTGGCATACTTAATAATCGTATCTCTTACCGCTTGCGAACGCCCTAAGCTGAGATTTTTAGCACTTTGTTTTATCTGCCCTAACACTAAAGCCTGCTCTCCTGCTTTGTGCTTGCGTAAATAGCCCATAGGGTCTGAATGTCCTTCAACGGTAATTACTGCGCCCCCATAGGTTGAGGCTAAGTTAATGACTTTATCAAAGGCATTTTGATACAAATCCGCTGAAAAACTTTTTTGATTAGGGGAAAAATAAATTTCAAATTTAAAGAGTTCACCCTGATTCAAAACGCCTTGTTTTTGTCGCTGGTTAAGCACTGTCGCGACTTTTGAGGCATTAAAGATTGAACCTTGTTGTTGATTCGTATTGCTTAAACCTGTTTGCAATAAGCCGTAATCCCATTGTGCACTCTCAAACCGTACCGTGCCTTTAACCAAGCCTAATTGCGCTAATCCTTGCTGTATTTCTTGATTTAAAACGGCCATTCGACGTGGATAATTCGCATTGCTAAAAAACTGCACATTGCCATCAAAACCGACAAATTTAGCATCCGCATACATACCTTCGGTATCCGCAATCGCTTTTTCGCTGTCTAATAAAGCTTTAGCCGAGGCGCTCATCATTTTTTTATACTCAGTCGCTTTCTGAGTTTTATTTTTAACAATCGCTTGCATGGCTTCGGTTGATTTCATCAAGCCACTGACAAAGGCTTCGACTTTATTACGGTGGGCTTTAAAATAATCCGAACGTACCGCATAAACATCAGCAATAATTCGATTCGCCGTTTTGGTTGAAATTAATACTGATGCGCCTTTAATAGAATCTTCCGACCCCGTGCCAATACTACCCCCTGAGGTTAATGCCAGTGCGTCAGGAATAATCACAAAAGCGGCATCCACATCATTTTGACGAAACGCTTCCATCGGCGCATTATCGGTGCCTGTTAAATCTTTAACCCAGCGAATATTAACGTCTTTTGCGCTCAAACCCGCATCGGTTAATACTCGCATCATGTAATCTACATGAGGCCCATAGGCTTGTAAAACAATGGTTTTACCTTTTAAATCTTTGGCATTTTTAATCCCTGATTTTACCACCAGTGCATCGCCACCCGCCGACCATGTGGATTGATAAATAATCACAGGTTTAGTCCGTGGGTCTTTATTTAACACATCGGAGGCTTGGTTTATCATCCCTAATGTACCCCGTAAATATGGCGTTGTACCCGCAAGATAACTTTCAATTTGTTTGGAAAAGATATCTTGTCGAATCAAACGATTTTTTACGCCTAATTTTGCCAAAATGCTGCTTTCATGCGTGACGGTGGTATCGCCATTACCATGCAAGGTGGCAATATCACCGCCCCATGTAATAATTGGAATGGTGGTAACCTCAGAAGCTTGCACATTGCCCACCGTGCTTTTCACAAGGCTACTCATAGGGCTTATTTTGACATATTCGACCGCCTGAATACCTGTGGAAAGACACAAGCCTAATAATAGAATGAGATTTTTTGGTTGCATAAAGCGCTCCAGTTAAATTTTATTTTCGTCAGTGGTCAAGGTTTGAAAAGAATCGGGGTGCTGTAAATTAAAATCACGAACATGTTGTAGTACTTTGGGATCAAAACCTTCTTCTCGAACATTGGCAATAAAGGCTTTAAAGTTTGCATCTTGTTTTATTTTAGTCGAATTCCCTATTGATTGTAATTGATAATCGCCTACAATTTTCCCACCTCGATTTACATCCTCTTTATTACCTCGATCATCACTGTAATATTGCGATAAAATCAATAAGCGACTCCCCACAAAACAAGCTTCTTCTAAATCATGGGTAATAAAAAAGATAGTTAATTTTTCGCTTTCCCATAAATCCAGTAAAAATAATTGCAGGTCTTCGCGGGTGTCAGGGTCTAAAGCACCAAAAGGTTCATCCATTAATAAGACAGGAGGCTTCATGATTAACGCTTGAGCAATTGCCGCGCGTTGTTGCATGCCACCCGATAATTCATGGGGATATTTATGAATCGAATCGCTTAATCGAACCCGTTCTAAATAGTGCATCGCCTCATCCAACCAATCTTTGCGATTTTCCCACGGTAACCACCAGCGCCCGTGACTAAAACGTTTACCCAATAATACGTTATTTAAGACCGATAAATGCGGAAATAAAGAATAACGCTGAAAAACAATACCACGGTTTGGTTGGGGAAATCCCACCGCCTTATTCTCAATTTTAATGATACCTGTTGTTGGCTTATCTTGACCTAAAATTAAGCGTAATAGTGTCGATTTACCGCAACCACTAGGCCCTACTAACGTACATAATTCACCTATTGAAACCGATAAATCAATATTATCCAACACTCGTTTTTCGCCATAACATTTTTCAATGTCTTCTAAATGAATTTTATGATTTTTTTGTATAGTCATAGGCTTATTTCACCTCATACCACGGAAAAAGCTTCTTTTTTACTTTTTTCAAGATAAAGTCAAAGCAAAAACCTAACAGCGTAATCCATAAAACGTAGGGAATAATAATATCCATGGCTAAATAACGTCTCACCAAAAAAATTCGATAGCCCAACCCATCCGTTGAGGCAATAGCTTCTGAGGCAATTAAAAATAACCACGCACTGCCTAAAACCAACCGAATAGAATTAATCGCACTGGGTAAAATTTGGGGTAAAACAATCCGATACATAATGGCTGAAGCGGATGCACCTAAGGTTAAGGCTTTCGTAATTTGTTGCTGAGGGATTTTTTTAACCGCTAGAAAAATATCACGGGCTAAAATAGGAAACGTACCTATAAAAATAAGCGCGACTTTTGCAACTTCACCAACCCCTAAACTTACAAATAAAATAGGTAAAATTGCCAAGGGTGGAATCATGGAAAGAAAAACCACAAAAGAGGAAAATGATGCCTCAACCCAGCGATATAACCCCATGTAAAGCCCTAAGACTAAAGCACTGAATAATGATAAACTCACCCCTGAAAATAGCCGTGTTAAACTTGAAAAGGTATCTTTCCACAATAAAATATCGCCCGTGCGTCTATCCCGTTCAAACGCCATGCGCTCCATAGCATCCAACATACTGGAAAGACTCGGTAATAATTTATCTTGTGGATTTTCAAGCAGGCGTAAATGTGATGCGTATAGATAAAGGCAAATTAAAAAAGCAAAAGGCAAAATCATCAACAGGCGTTTTAACGATTTAGAGGGAGTAGCGTGTAAACCAAATAGCGAAGAAATATTCAAGCGGAATTCCTTTTGCAAAAATAGGGGCTACAGGGTCATTATAACCTGTGAATGATCATTTAATTGTTGGTAAATATTATCTAATTGTTGCTGACTGGTGGCTTCAATTGTAACGGTGACAGAAACAAAGGTTTTACTTTTACTGGCACGGGTTTTAATCGCATCAGCCGTTAAGTTATCAACGTGTTGACGGATAATTTCAATCACTAGTAAATCAAATTCCAGTTCGGTTCTGCCCATGACTTTAATGGGAAATTGGCACGGAAATTCTAATAAACTAGGGCGTTCTTCACTCATTGTGGCATACATTTATAAGCTTGAAACAGGGTATTCATAGTATGCCATAAATAGCCAACCTTACCGTCAGCAACAAGCTTGCCATCTAATTCCACCACTGCTAACATTTCACGCGTTGAACTAACCAACCAAATTTCTTCCGCATTTTTTAATGCTTTTAACGAAATCATTTTTTCTGCCACGCTAATATTATTTTGTTGAGCAATTTTCAATAACACGGCCCTCGTAATCCCAGGTAAGATTGAATTTGATAACGGTGGGGTGGTCAAAACACCATTAATAACCGCAAATAAATTACTTGCCGCCCCTTCGGTCACATAATCATCCCGAATTAAAATCGCTTCGCTATGGTCTTTTTCAATCGCCTGTTGCTTGAGTAAAACATTGGCTAATAACGCGGTGGATTTCACATGACATAAATGCCACCGACTATCGTCCAATGTTAATCCTTTAACCCCTTCTTCTC
>JAGLBU010000138.1 GCA_023146575.1 Methylococcales bacterium | reverse complement strand
AAAATAAAGATTTTAAACACGTTATTTTTTTTGATAACTCGCCGTTTGTATATAAGGGGTAGCTGTGACTACGCCATTGGTATAAAGACTGTTGTTATGTGCTTGAATATAATTATTTAAGCGTTTTGTTTGGGCTGGTGTTTGTTCTTTGTGATTTATAGGCGTCGATTTTTTCATGGATGAAAGGCTGGGCGCTGACATGGTATTCATCTTAGGGTTTTGATAATAAAGCATTCCGAATGCGATCACCGTCACCATAGCAGCGCAGGCGGCGAGTGCTATTATTTTAGGGTGTGGTTTTTGGTAGGTAGGTAAAAGATAGTTAGGTTCATCAGAAATACCTGTTTGAACGCCTTTCAAAAAATCGGGGGACATCGGTAGGTATTGTTGAGATGATAAAGCGTAACGGGCTATTTGATAGCGGTTTAGGGTTTGACTTAAATTTGAGTCTAATTGAATTTTTTTTAACAGCGCAAGCGCTTCATTATTTTTTAATTCGTCGTCAATTAAACAGGAAATTTTTTGGTTTAAATGTTCATCCATCAAAGTTTACCTTTTATCCAGTAATGGGGTTAATATTTTATCAATCGCCTCACGCGCTCTAAAAATACGCGAGCGTATGGTGCCAACAGGGCATTTCATCGTTTGTGCAATTTCTTCATAGTTCATCCCTTCAAATTCCCGTAAGCTAATGGCGGTGCGCATTTCTTCAGGGAGATTTTCAATGACACGCTCAATGGAATGGACAATATCATCCTTCATCAGTAAGTATTCAGGGGTATCCATTCCTTGTAGTTGTGCGCAGTTTTCCACTTGTTCCGCTTCTTGAATATCGACTTGATACTCACTATGGCGGCGTGAACGTGATAATAAATAATTTTTAGCGGTGTTAATGGCAATTCGATACAGCCATGTATAAAAGGCACTGTCACCTCTAAAGCGCGGCAAGGCTTTATAGGCTTTGATAAAGGTTTCTTGAGCGACATCTTGCGCTTCACTCGGGTCTTTTATATAGCGATTCACCAATTGAATGACGCGATGCTGATATTTTATAACCAATAAGTCATACGCTGATTTATCGCCGCGTAAAACCTTTGCCACTAGCGCTTGATCCAGTTGTTTGTTGTTAAGTTGACTATTCACACGTTGATTTTACTATTAGGATAGACATATCTAAATGGCGTAAGTTCTATGAAAATAATTGCTATCACCTTAAAAAACGCTATTATCTCTAAAGAATACCAATTAAGCCACCCTAACTTTAACTGTTTGTAGAGTAATTATGTCTCATTCTGATACTTTTGATGTTCTTATTATAGGAACAGGTGCCGCAGGTTTAACCCTTGCGCTTAAATTAGCCGATAATGTTCGCGTTGGGGTATTGTCAAAATTTCACTTAACCTCAGGCAGCACTTTTTTTGCACAAGGGGGTATTTCTGCGGTGTTAGATAAAACCGACTCACTCGATTCTCATATCAAAGACACCCTCAATGCAGGGGCGGGTTTGTGTAGTGAGGATATTGTGCGTTTAACGGTGTCGCAAGGTAGGCAAAGTATTGATTGGTTGCGAAAACAAGGGGTTGATTTTACCAAAGAAATCTCAGGACAGTTGCATTTAAATCGTGAAGGCGGTCATTCTCATCGGCGAATTGTTCATGCAACTGATGCGACAGGTAAAGCGATGTCATTAGCGTTAATTGAGCGCGCCAAAGAACATAAAAATATAAAAATACTTGAAAATCATAATGTTATTGATTTAATCACGGCGGATAAATTAGACCCTGCGTTGGATAAAACGGTGGTTGGAGCGTATGTTTTAGACACCAAAAATCAGCAAGTAAAATCAATGGCAGCCCGCGTGGTGGTGTTGGCAACGGGGGGAGCGAGTAAGGTCTATCTTTATTCAACCAATCCGCATATTTCAACGGGTGATGGTATTGCTTTGGCATGGCGAGCAGGCTGTCATATTAGCAACATGGAATTTATGCAATTTCATCCAACCTGTTTGTATCATCCTAAAGCGCATTCATTTTTAATCAGTGAGGCAGTCAGGGGCGAGGGTGCGTATTTAGTTGATGCACAAGGGAAGCGTTTTATGCAGCATTATGATGAACGTGCTGAATTAGCGCCGCGTGATATTGTCGCCAGAGCCATTGACAATGAAATGAAAACGCATGGGGTTGAATGTGTTTATTTGGATATTAGTCATAAATCGGCTGATTTCATCAAACAGCATTTTCCAACGATTTATGAGCAATGTTTAACGTTGGATATTGATATTACGAAACACCCTATTCCTGTGGTGCCTGCGGCACATTATACCTGTGGAGGGGTGGTCAGTGATGATTATGCGCGCACCAATATTCCACGATTATATGCGATAGGGGAAGTGGCGTGTACGGGGCTTCATGGCGCAAATCGTATGGCGAGTAACTCTTTATTAGAATGTTTGGTGTTTGCCGATCGTGCCTCAATTGATATTTTAAAAACATTGCCGCATTTACCGCGCCTTAATTTAGCTATTCCAAAATGGGATGAGTCGCAAGTGACAGATTCTGATGAGGAAGTGGTGATTTCGCATAATTGGGATGAATTACGACGTTTTATGTGGGATTACGTGGGGATTGTACGTACCGATAAGCGTTTAAATCGTGCCATGCGGCGGATTGAATTATTAAAAGATGAAATTGATGAATATTATTCGCATTTTAAAGTCAGTAGTGATTTATTAGAATTACGAAATTTAGTGATTGTGGCAGAATTAATTGTACGTTGTGCGCAACAACGGAAAGAAAGCCGAGGCTTGCATTATACTCAAGATTATCCTGAAAAAATTGAGGATTTGAAGGCTAAAAATACGT
Organism: Methylococcales bacterium; assembly: GCA_023146575.1. GTDB lineage: Bacteria > Pseudomonadota > Gammaproteobacteria > Methylococcales > Methylomonadaceae > WTBX01. Next base: position 3,108 of record JAGLBU010000138.1, on the reverse strand, counting down.
GTGTAAGCCCTGAAATGCTTAAGAAGGATCGGAAATAGTCTTAAGGTTGGTTAACGCTTGTAGGTTCCAGTGCGTAATGCCCCACGTTAATATCTCCGTCACCGAGGCTTCTTGTAATTCAGCAGGGGGGCTTTGTTTTAGAAGCGATAAAACCTGAAAGAGTATTTTTTTAGGCTGCTGTTTTTCAATGGCTTTTGCAAAGGTTTGTTTACTTAATTTATGCCCTGTTTGATTTATAATAATAGGGACATGGGCATAATGAGGTGTTGGAAAGCTTAATAATTGTTGTAAATATAATTGCTTAGGAGTGGAGTCGAATAGATCAATACCTCGAATAATATGATTAATATTTTGCTGATGATCGTCCACCACCACCGCGAGTTGATACGCGATGATATTGTCTTTACGTTTGATAATAAAATCACCATAGTCGGTTGTGATATTACAGGAAAGTTGTCCTTGTAATTGGTCGTGGACATAAACTATTTTAGAGGCAGTTTTAACACGAATAGCAATTTTTTCGGTTGGGTTAAGTATTTTATGACGGCAAAACTGTGGGTAAATCGGCTGGCTTTTTAAGTTTTTACGCGTACAACGACAGGGATAAAGCTGTTGTTTTTGGCTAAGCTCCTCAAGCGCAGATTGGTAGAGGTGTTGCTGTTGGCTTTGGTAGATAAGGGTCTCATCCCAATGTAAGCCAAATGCTTCAAGGGTTTTTAAAATATCGTCTACCGCGCCAACACAATTACGCGGTGTGTCTAAATCATCTATTCGTACGAGCCATTGCCCTTGATGGGCGCGTGCGTCTAAAAAGCTGGCAACAGCGGTATATAAAGAGCCTAAATGTAGGCGGCCTGTCGTGGAGGGCGCAAAACGCCCTCGATATAAGGGGGGAATGATAGTTGGATCAACCCATTTGTTTTTCGCGTATTTCGTCTAAGGTTTTGCAATCAATACACAAGGTTGCGGTGGGTCGCGCTTCAAGACGGCGAACGCCAATCTCAATCCCACACGAATCACAATAGCCATAATCATCCGATTCAATGCTTTGTAGCGCATCATCAATTTTTTTGATTAGCTTACGTTCTCTGTCGCGTGTACGCAGTTCTAGGCTGAATTCAGACTCCTGTGTGGCTCTATCATTAGGGTCAGGAAAATTAGCGGCATCATCTTGCATGTGATGCACAGTACGATCTACTTCAACACGTAAATCATTTTTCCAGTTGGAGAGTATGCTCAAAAAATGACCTTGTTGATCATCATTCATATACTCTTCGCCTTTTTTCTCGTCATACGGTATAAAACCAAAAGGGCTTTCATTTTTAGTAGACTCGGTCATCCATTAGCTCCTAAGCAATTTAAAATTTGCGCACTTTTTAACAGATAATTATTTAATTAGCAAGTAATATTATCACTTTTCATTAAAAAGTTTGCACTGGGTTGGGTTCTTAAGCTTAATTATGAGGTTTTGAGTTTTTTAGCGGCAATGGCAGAGGCTTGTGGGTAATCGGTTTTTCCTGTGGCTAATAAGGGTAGTTTATCAATTAAAATCAGGTTTTTTGGAAAATGAATCGCCGACAAGCCCTCGCCATTTTTTTTCAGGGCTTGGGTACTGGCTTGTTTTTGGGTGGTTAACAATAAAATTTGTTCACCTTTTTTACTGTCTGGTATGCTAACCGCTGCGTGTTGTGCCTCTGGCCATGCTTTTAAGGCTAATTCTTCCACGACCATTAGTGATACCATTTCACCGCCAATTTTAGCAAAACGCTTACTGCGGCCTTTAATTAAGATATAGCCCTCGTTATCGACTTCGACAATATCGCCCGTGTCATACCAGCCATCCCCATAAAGTGAATGCGGTGGGATTAATATTCCAGGGTTATCGGCTAATAAATAGCCCTTCATGATATTTACGCCTGACACATGGAGTTTCCCACCATTTTCAATACCCTTGATGGCCTCTAATTTATAATTTATGGCAGGCATAAAACGTCCAACGGTGCCAATTTTACAATCAATGGGGGTATTGACTGAGATAACAGGGGCGGTTTCGGTCGCGCCATAGCCTTCTAAAATACGAATGCCAAATTTTTCCATCCATACCTCACGGGTATTGGTTTGTAACTTTTCAGCCCCTGCGACCACATAACGCATACTATGAAAATCATACGGATGGGCTTTTTTAGCGTAGGCGGCCAAAAAGGTATTAGTGCCAAACATAATAGTGGCATTTTGCTCGTAGGCTATTTCAGGAACGATACTGTAATGCAATGGACTTGGATAATAAAAAGTTTTGATGCCATTCATTAACGGTAAAATTGTGCCAGCGCTAAAGCCAAATGAATGAAATAAGGGTAAAAAATTAAGTACGGTATCTTGTGCATTAAAACTGATTCGAGATTTTATTTGATGGATATTGGCTAAAATATTGCGATGCGATAACACCACCCCTTTGGGTGTGCCTTCTGAACCTGAGGTAAATAACACCACGGCGGCTTCATTAGAGTCCTGTTTTTGCTTAGGATACCAAAGCGTTGCCGTGAGAGACTTAAATAATGCACTGAGTTTATCAATGGGGGTGATTTTTTCAGCTAAATCTTCTAAGTATAATAACGTAAGACATTCACTTAAGGCGTTCGCTTCGTCTTCAAGCTTTCCTAATTCAATAAAACGTCTGGAGGTTAAAACGATTTTTATTTGAGCAGTTTGGCAGGCGGAAACCATCCCCGATGAACCCATTGTATAATTGAGCATCGCAGGAACACGGGCGCTAACTTGTAGAGCAAAAACGGTTAATAAGGTTTTACATGAATTGGGTAAAAAAACGCCTACATATTCATTTTGTTGTGTTTGCGTTTTTAGGGTGTTAGAAAGGGCGATGGCTTGGGTAATTAAATCATTATACGATAAGGGAATACGGTCTAAATCTTCGGCAATTTTATGATTTCCACCATGTATTGTGCGTGCTTCAAGCAGGCAGGAAAACAAGGTTTGTTTATAATGGCTGGTGGTAAACATCATTTCATTCATCAAATCGGCTAAGGCACGACCGCTTAATTGCCTGCGTGATTTTCCACGCAAATTATCATCGCAATGAATGTGTGTCGG
>JAGLBU010000137.1 GCA_023146575.1 Methylococcales bacterium | reverse complement strand
ACGGTAATGCGACCCTCTGGAAAAATGACGGTTTTAGTATTCGTTTTTAAATGTTGAATCAAATTTTTTAAAGACAAAGGATGGGTTGGATCCATCGGAAAAACATTTGATAACCATAAAAAGGGTTTCAGCCACCACAATTGAGAAATTTGGGTATTAATGGCAAAGGTAATTTTATCAGGTAAAAATACACCCAACAATAATGGGTCTAAAAAAGAGCTGTGATTAGCCACAATTAACACCCTGTCGCCTGCTTGATGATAATTTTCAAGTCCATGAACCTCAACACGATAAATAATGCGTAAAAGGGCGGTTAAAATTTTTTTTACAAGCGAATACATTGCCTATCTCCTTAAGGTTTAATAAAAAGGCCAGCTTTTTTGATGGCTTTAATTATAAGAGATAAACGGGATTTCAATAAAAATTAAGTGATTTACAGGAGAATTTTTTAATAATTTTGATGCGACACGTTAAAATAACACGGCCTTAATGCTGATATTTATTAGGGTTATTGACACCAAATAAAAGAGAGAAAAATAATGGGAAACACTCAGGGTTCAGCCATAGCAGGCGATCAACAACTAAAAAAATTACGCACTGCACTCGCCGTTTCACAAGGAACAAGATTATTACAAATTTTACTGCAAAAAGCTTCGGCAACGGTCTCTCATAATCAAACCAAACGGGTGAGTTATTTAATTGGATTATTTTCTGAAATTCACCGTGAAATATTTCACCATTGGCAGCATCAAGCGATTGCCTCGCATCGCCCAGGAACAATGCCCGATGCAAAAAAACGTCAAGCCTTTCGTCAAGCCATTGAAAAATTAGTGCTTGATGGCGATCAGCATAAAAAAACCGCTCTTTTTGATAATAACGGCTTTGTGATTCGCTCTAAAAATATCGCCAAACGGTTGGCAAAATTTTATTTTAAAATGCGTTCAATTCGACCATTTAATTATGGTAATCGGATTACACTGGATTTTTTTATGACGGTGTTAGGAAAGCTTCCAGCTTTTAATGCGGTTTATGGTCAGGGGATTGACTTTAGACGTTTGAGTCAGCGAGATTCAATTGCCTTACATGACCCAAAAAGTGAATTAACCCCAATGATTGTTGCTTTTGAGCATGCGCTTCAGCCTAAGCGAAATAAAAATCTGAAAAATAAAGCCAATGGGTATGGAAAATGGCCTGAAAATAAAAAATATATTGCAGGCTTGCCATTTTTATCGCATACCACCGCAGAAGGTATTGAGTGTTTAGTGGCGATTAATGGCGGTTTAGTGCCATTGGCTTTAATTAAAAAAGACTTAGATACCGCAGGAAAACATCTTGCCGACTATCCTTTGTGTGAAACTAAAAATATTATCGGCTATTTACCGAATACTGAGGATTTGCGTCATCCTGATCGAAAAGAAATAGATGGGGTTTTAATTGGCGAAAAGGGTGAAGCTCCCTTATTTTGTTTGGATATTAATATCTTAACGGGGTTAAGTTCGGTTGGGCAAGCGGAATTAAATGAGTTATTAAGAGAGTGCGCGGGCAACAATACTTCTTTATTAACCTTAGCAAATAATAAACATTTAAAAAATAGATTACTTCGTGCTGCAAAAAATGAACCGCGTTTGCAACGAACGGTTGAAATTGCCTGTGAGCGTATTGATAAAATGGCTTATAAGTTAGAAACGGCAAAATATGCTATTTTTAAAGGGAAAACAGCGGATGATGAACCTAAATTATTTGTGTCTATGGGCGGGGCAGGTTCTGGGAAAACGGCTGTAGAAGAAATGGCACAGGCACAATGTGGTGAAAATTTTGTGGTGGCCTCGTTAGATGAATTTCGAAAACGCAGTGATCTTTATAGTGTGTTAACCGCGGCGAATCATCACAGTGATGATTATGTTTATGTCGAACCTTTTGCCAATTTTTTACGCGATATGGTCGCAAAACATGCCAAAAATAACCGTATTAATTTACTCTATGATGGTACAGGGATTCCTTTTATTCCACGGTATTCAACCATTATTGAAGCCTTTAAACAGGCAGGTTTTAAATCTCAAGTGATTGCGGTCGATGCCTTTATTGTGAAACCACAAGGCCGTGAAAAAGAATTAACCCGTGAAGGGATTATTAGCAGTGTAAAATCACGTTATAAGCAAACAGGCCGTGCCTTACCGTGGGT
>JAGLBU010000136.1 GCA_023146575.1 Methylococcales bacterium | reverse complement strand
TATTGCTCTGCTTATTTTACCGTCTTTGGCTGAAAAATATGCAGAAGTTGGGGTTGAACTTCGAGGCTGTGTGAGAACCTGTGCCTTAGTTGAAACGTGCCTTGATGCCAGCGAAGAAGACTGGAATACCGAATATTTAGCACCGATTTTATCCATTAAAATTGTGGATGATATTGATGAAGCTATCGAGCATATTAATCATTATGGTTCAGCACATACTGACACCATTGTGACTGAAAATTACTCTTTAGCGCGCCAGTTTTTACGTGAAGTTGATTCAAGTTCGGTGATGGTGAACGCCTCGACCCGATTTGCAGATGGGTTTGAATACGGTTTAGGGGCTGAAATTGGCATTAGTACCGATAAACTCCATGCACGAGGGCCTGTGGGTTTAGAGGGGTTAACGACCTTAAAATATATTGTTTTGGGTGATGGCCAAATTCGCCAATAAATGATTGGGATCTATGGCGGAACCTTCAATCCCATACATTATGGGCATTTGCGCACGGCGTTGGAAATAAAAGAAATTTTAAATTTAAGCGAAATTCGTTTTATTCCGTGTTACCAGCCTGCTTTAAAGGATAAACCGTTAGTGTCTGCAAAAGCACGTTTTGAAATGGTGCAATTAGCGATTGAAACACAGCCTGATTTTGTCTGTGATGAAAGAGAATTAAAGCGCCAAGGTTCCTCTTATATGGTCGATACATTGGCCTCGTTACGGATGAATTTTGAGCAGCAATCTTTATTATTATTGTTAGGGATGGATGCGTTTGAATCCCTAACGCAATGGTCTCGTTGGCAACGGGTTTTTGATTATGCGCACATTGTGGTGATGACCCGCCCTAAAAATTCTCAAATAATGCTAACGGATTTTTTTAAACAACGCCTAACGAAAGAGGTTTCGGTGTTAAAGCAACAAGTTTGTGGAAAATTATATTTTCAAAAAGTGACGCAATTGGCTATCTCATCGACCGAGATCCGAAAATTATTGGCACAAGAAAATAGCCCTCGCTTTTTAATGCCCGACAACGTGATAAACTATATACAACACTATAAAATTTACAGGAATTTGAATGCAAGCCAATGAATTATTGCCGCTGGTTACCACCGAATTAGACGAACGTAAAGGGGAAAATGTTACGATTATTGATGTTAAAAATAAAAGTAGCGTTACTGATTTTATGGTTTTAGTGACGGCCACTTCTGAGCGACATGGTCAGGCGCTGGCAAATTATGTGGTGATTAAAGCAAAAGAGCAGGGTATTAAAGCTTTAGGAGTCGAAGGTGAGCAAGGTTCTGATTGGGTTTTAGTTGATTTAGGTGATATTGTGCTTCATATTATGACGGTTGCGGCAAGAGAGCTGTACCAATTAGAAAAACTGTGGTCCATTGACGTTAATTAAAAAAAGAAAGGTATTTTGTAATGGTTAAGTTTCTACTGATTGATGATCACGAATTGATTACCATGGGACTTAAAAGCATTTTAGATTCAGAAAATGATTTTAGCGTTGTAGGGATTGCTGAAAGTGGTGAAAAGGGTATTGTCGCCGTTGACGAATTGCACCCAGATGTTATTTTATTGGATGTTGAAATGCCTGGCATGGGCGGTGCGGAAGCCTGTCGACGTATTTTAGAAATTCATCCTAATATAAAAATCATTGGGCTTTCTCAACATGATAATAGTTCAGCGCCTAAGCAGTTATTACGCATTGGTGCGCTTGATTTTATTTCAAAAAATACGCCGCCTGATGAAATGTTAGCGATTATTCGGCGTGTGATTGCAGGGGAGGGCGCATCGCCTTATGCCGCAAAAACAAAAAAAGATAAAAAAGCCAGCTTATACGCAAAACTTTCAGCACGAGAGGCTGAAATCGTTCGTTTTCTATTGCAAGGAAAAAGTATTCAAGAAATGGCCGATATTTTAAGACGGTCTGATAAAACTATTAATACCTATCGCTATCGTATTCATAAAAAACTAAAGGTTAAAAATGATATTGAAACGGTATTACTTTTTGACCAATTTAAATAATATAAACGCTTAACACTTAAAGAATAATTGGACATAATATGGCACATTATACAGGACTGATTAACCGCTATCGTGCGCGTTTACCGATTGGTGAAAAGACGCGTTTAATCAGTTTAAATGAAGGCAATACCCCTTTAATTCAATTGCAAAATATTCCAAAATTAATCGGAAAAGACGTTGCTATTTATGTGAAATATGAAGGGCTTAACCCAACAGGTTCATTTAAAGATCGTGGTATGACAATGGCGGTTACTAAAGCCGTTGAAGAAGGGAGTCAAGCTATTATCTGTGCTTCCACAGGAAATACCTCGGCCTCTGCAGCAGCTTATGCGGTTCGTGCTGGTATTAGCGCTTTTGTGTTAATTCCAGAAGGTAAAATTGCCCTTGGAAAATTAGCACAAACCTTAATGTACGGCGCTGAAATAATTCAAATTAAAGGTAATTTTGATCAAGGCATGAGTTTAGTTAAAGAAGTGGCTAATCATGCGCCCGTTACAATTGTAAATTCCATTAACCCATATCGAATTGAAGGTCAAAAAACCGCTGCATTTGAAATTGTGGATGATTTAGGCGATGCACCTGATTACCACTGTCTTCCTGTTGGAAATGCGGGCAACATCACCGCGTATTGGAAAGGCTATAGCGAATATGCGGCGGATAAAGTCGCCACAAAACGGCCTATTATGTGTGGTTATCAAGCTGCAGGTGCCGCGCCTTTTATAAAGGGCGAAATGATTGATAATCCTGAAACCATTGCCACCGCAATTCGAATTGGTCGCCCTCAATCATGGGATTTTGCATGGAATGCACAAAAAGAATCGGGAGGATGGTTTGATAAGTTTTCAGATGCGCAAATTTTAGCGGCTCAAAAAATGCTTGCAGGTTATGAAGGTATTTTTTGTGAGCCAGCCTCTGCGGCCTCTTTAGCAGGAGCTTTGCAAGATATTGGCAGTGGTAAAATAAAAGAAGGCTCGACAATTGTTTGTACCCTCACAGGAAATGGTTTGAAAGATCCTGACACGGCCATTTCTCAATGCAAAAAAACGCACCCTGTGACGATTGAAGCCAATTTAGAGGCGGTTAAACGGGCTATTTTGGATACGATGTAATTGTGTTCTATTACGATGAAGACTCAAATTGAAATAATACTTTTAAAAGAAATTGAAATATTAAAGCAAAAAGTTAATCGTCTTGAAGGGGTCAACGTATCTTCTGTTCCAATTTATCAATATAGTAGAATTAGAGACAATGACCTTAATGAATTATTTGAAATTGAAAAAAATTTAGATGAAACAATTTTTAATCAATGGTTTAATAATGAAATTGAGGTTGACGTTGACACTCAAATATTTTTAGAAAATTTAATTAAAGACAATAGAGTGTTGATTGAAAGTTATAATGAAGAAGATTTAAAAATTAATGTTATTAGTCCTATTTTAAGCCGAGTGAAATTTAAATCATTTGAAAATAAAATTAGAGATTTTTATGAAGCGTCGTTAATTTATAAAACCGATAAATTTATTTTAAAAGGAACCGCCGACTTCATGGTTTCAGAAGGACTAGTAGAAAGTAAAAAGCCGTATTTTTTTATTCAAGAATTTAAGCGCAGTGAAGAATATGGTAATCCTAGACCTCAATTGCTGGCTGAACTTATCAGTGCGGTCGAATTAAATGATTGGCAGTTTATAAAAGGTGCTTATATTATTGGGGGAAATTGGCATTTTGCTATTTTAGAAAAATTAGAGCGCCATAAATACCAGTATTTTATTTCAAAAAATTTTGATGCGACTAAAGTAGCTGATATGAGTTTAATTTATAAAAATTTAATGTTTGTTAAACATGAAATTATGAAAATGTTAGCGAAATGAAATTATTGGCTGTTGAAACCTCTACCGAAGCGTGCTCTGCCGCCCTTTTTATTGATGATGAGATCAACGAAATATTTGAACTTGCGCCAAGAGAGCATACCAAACGTATTTTACCAATGGTTGATGGTTTAATGGCACAAGCACAATTAAGCCCAAACCAATTAGATGGTATTGCCTTTAGTTGCGGGCCTGGGTCTTTTACAGGGGTTCGAATTGCGACAGGTATTGCTCATGGTATTGCCTTGGGGGCAGATTTACCCGTTGCACCTATATCAACGCTCGCCAGTATTGCCCAAACATTTTTTAATAAAAATACCGAAACATTAGCTTTTATAGCGATGGATGCGCGGATGAGTGAAATATTTTGGGGCGTTTATGAAAAAGACATCGAAGGTTATGCACGATTAGTGGGTCAAGAAGTGGTAACACCAGCAACAGATATTCAGTTTCCAAAACGATTAGGCGTTGGAATTGGAACAGGTTTTTCGCTTTATCAAGCATCATTAACAACCGCT
>JAGLBU010000135.1 GCA_023146575.1 Methylococcales bacterium | reverse complement strand
CCTTTATTGTCATCAACGCTGATTTTACCCAATGAAGAATTACCATTGTCAGATCCTTACATGATAAGGGAAAAATTAGAACATGAATTAGCGCTGGTGATTGATGGCGGTGTGATTGATAATCAGCCTACAACCGTCATTAATTTTGTAGATGATCATGCGGAAATTATTAGACAAGGGCGAGGATTAGCGCCGATGTTGGACTAAGGGATATATTATGATGGATGAATTAACGCTTATCCAGCGCATTGTTGTATGGATATTACCCGTTATTTTTGCAATTACGGTGCATGAAGTTGCTCACGGTTGGGTGGCTAAAAAGTTTGGCGATCCAACGGCTGATAAACTAGGGCGTTTAACCTTGAACCCGATTAAACACATTGATTTAATTGGGACAATTATTCTCCCTGCGATTTTACTTATCAGCTTTACAGGCACTATTTTTGGGTGGGCAAAACCTGTTCCTGTAAACCCTAATAATTTTAAATTTCCTCGAAAAACCATGGCAATTGTAGCGTTAGCAGGGCCTGTGTCTAATATTTTAATGGCGATAGGATGGGCGTTAATTATGCGGTTGGGGTCTGTGTTATCCACGCATGAAGCCATATCGTTACCTCTGATTTATATGGGGGTTGCAGGTATCAGCATTAATTTAGTGTTGGCACTGATTAATTTAATCCCCTTGCCGCCGTTAGATGGTGGTCGGATTGTTGCGGGATTTTTATCTGAAAAATGGGCGTTTTATTATGGGTATTTAGAGCGCTTTGGAACTGCTATTTTATTGGTATTGTTATTAAGTGGACTTTTAAATACTATTCTTGGCTATCCTTTGTTTATTCTTCAGCAATGGTTTTTTAGTTTAGGCGGGTTATAAAAGATAATGCGTAAATTACAATGAGAAAAATATGAAATTATGTGGTTTTGAAGCGGGATTAGATCAACCTTTATTTTTAATTGCAGGTCCTTGTGTGATTGAAAGTGAGCAACTTGCCTTAGATACGGCTGGTATTTTAAAAGAATTAACCACCGAGTTAAACATTGCTTTTATTTATAAATCCTCATTTGATAAAGCCAATCGTTCTTCCCATGAAAGTTTTAGAGGCTTAGGGGTTGAGAAAGGTTTGCAGATTTTAGAAAAAGTTAAGCAGACGATTGGAGTGCCTGTATTGACCGATGTTCATGAAGATACGCCATTATCCGAAGTGGCGAGTGTGGTTGATGTCATGCAAACGCCTGCTTTTTTATGTCGACAAACCAATTTTATTCAAGAAGTTTCAAAACAAGGCATTCCTGTCAATATTAAAAAAGGTCAATTTTTAGCCCCATGGGATATGAAACATGTGGTTAAAAAAGCCAAAGCGACTGGTAATGAGCAAATTATGGTGTGTGAACGAGGGGTTTCGTTTGGTTATAATAATCTAGTCTCAGACATGCGCTCACTTGCGGTCATGCGTGAAACACACTGCCCAGTAGTTTTTGATGGTACGCATTCGGTACAATTACCAGGAGGACAAGGAACGGTTTCAGGTGGTCAGCGTGAATTTATTCCTGTGTTGGCACGGGCGGCAGTTGCGGTGGGGATTGCAGGATTATTTATGGAAACCCATCCAACCCCTGAAAAAGCGTTGAGTGACGGTGCTAACTCATGGCCATTACATCGAATGAAAGAATTACTCGAACAATTATTGGAACTAGACCACGTTGTTAAAAAACATGGTTTCATCGAGAATACTTTAACGTAACCTCTTTATTTTCTCTTGGTTGAATCTGTTACACTATTTGCCATTTTTATCGTTATAACTGGATTAAACTTATGTCCTTATCCCACTGTCGTCAATTTTTTCTGGCAACTGCATTATTTTTACTACAAGCCTCATTAGTGGCAGATGCGGCTATTTTAATGCCAGCTCCACCTACTATTGTGGGTTCAAGTTATTTGCTGGTTGATTTTAATAGTCATAAAGTATTGGCCTCTAAAGATCCAGAGAAACGATTAGCACCTGCAAGTTTGACTAAAATTATGACGGCCTATGTTGTTTTTAGTCAGATTAAAAAAGGGGTTATAAAATTAACCGATCAAGTAACCGTTTCTGAAAAAGCGTGGAAAACGAAAGGCTCACGCATGTTTTTAAAATTAGGCTCGCAAGTTACGATTGAAAACTTATTAAAAGGCTTGATTATTCAATCGGGAAATGATGCAGCCGTTGCCTTGGCAGAACATGTTTCAGGCAGTGAAGTGGCGTTTGTTGATGAAATGAATATGGTGGCAGTAACGCTAAAATTAGAGAATACACAATTTAAAAATAGCATGGGGCTGCCTAGCGAAGGTCACTACACAACGGCAAACGATTTGGTTACCCTAACGCGGGCGTTAATTAAAAACTTTCCTGAATATTATGTTTGGGATTCTCAAAAAGAATTTACCTACAATAAAATTACTCAAAAAAATCGCAATCGCCTTTTATGGAAAGATAACTCGGTTGATGGAGTCAAAACAGGCTACACCAAAGCAGCAGGCTACTGCATGATTGCTTCGGCAAAACGTAATGAAATGCGATTGATTTCAGTTATTATGGGGACTAAAAGCAAAGCCGCTCGTGCCTCTCAATCGCATAGTTTATTAAATCATGGCTTTCGTTTTTATAAAACCCATCGATTGTATAAAAAAGATGAAACTATAAAAGCGGCTAGGATTTGGAAAGGTGAACGTAAGCAAGTCAAGTTAGGCGTAGATAAAGATTTATACGTCACGATCGCAAAACGGTATTATAAAGATTTAAAAATTGAAACCACGATTGATAAAAACATCCTCGCACCAATTAAAATGGGGGATAAATATGGTAATATTACCATTACGCTTGATGATAAGCTTATTAGTAGTACCCCGTTGATTGCGCTTGAAAC
>JAGLBU010000134.1 GCA_023146575.1 Methylococcales bacterium | reverse complement strand
AATTTTTAACTTTACTCAAACAAAAACATGGATCAAAAACTACTTGATATTCTCGCCTGTCCTTTATGTAAAAGCCCGTTAATTTACGCTGAAAAAGCGCAAGAGTTAGTCTGTAAAGCCGATGGCTTAGCCTTTCCTGTCCGTGATGGTATTCCTGTGATGTTACAAGAAGATGCGCGTACGCTCTCAGAAGATGAAATAGACGCATTACATAAATGATGCCATTTAATGTTGTTATCCCCGCGCGTTACGGTTCTAGCCGATTGTTAGGCAAGCCGTTATTAGATATAGCGGGGAAAACAATGATTGTACGGGTTTGTGAACAAGCGTTAAAAGCAGGTGCGGATGAAGTGGTGGTCGCAACGGATGATGAACGTATTTATGCAGAGGTTAAAAAACAAAATATTGCGGTAATGATGACACAAAAAAATCATCAAAGTGGTACTGATCGTATTGCTGAAGTGGTACAAACCTTAAATTGGAATGATGAAACCATTATTGTAAATTTACAGGGAGATGAGCCTTTAATTGCCCCTGATTATATTCAAGCGGTTGCGCAGGTTTTGGCAAATCAAACTCGCGCAAATGTAGCAACCTTAGCCGCTAGAATACAGGATTCAGAAGAGGTTTTTAATCCCAATGCGGTTAAAGTGGTGACGGATAAAAATTCTTATGCGTTGTATTTTAGTCGTGCGCCCATTCCGTGGGATAGAGTGCAATTTAAAATGTCACAAGATATAACGCTTTCTAAAAACTATTGCCGTCATATCGGGCTTTATAGTTATCGGGTCGGTTTTTTAAAACGTTATTGTCAGTGGGCGGCTTCTCCACTTGAAGAACTGGAAGCCTTAGAACAACTTCGCATTTTGTGGCATGGTGAGGCGATTGTGGTCAAAATAGTTGAAAAAGCCCCAGAAGCTGGCATTGATACTCAAGAGGATTTAATCAGAGTTCAGCGATTATTTTCATCTTAAAATGTGTCTGAATTCCTTGAGCCCGACTGAATAGAGAAGACTATGCCTAAAATGAGTCATATTAATGTGCTGGAAAAATACGATGAGCATCATGATGCGATTCATCATTTATTGTCGTCTATTTTGGGTTGTTTTCATCATGAACGCGTTTTTAATCAATCTCAAAAAGATTTGAGTCGTTTTCTAAATTCTCTTAGCCGTTATTACCCTTTCATTAGTATCTTATATTTGTTGGATGAAAATGGAAAACAAATTTGTAAAAATATCCCTGGGAAAAAATTTAGAGCTATTTTTCGAAAAGGTGAAGGGCTTGATCGCAGTAAACGGCCTTATTTTTTATCGGCGATAAAAAGCGATTGTCCCGTGATTACAGGGCCTTATTTATCAAGCGCAGGTAGGCGCTTGTGTTTATCTGCTAGTACAAAAATATACGATGAGCACGGCGATACCTCTGGTTATTTAGTGTTGGATATTGATTTAGATGGGACGCTTAATTTTTTTACAGGTGAAAATAGACGTATTTATTTTGAACCATATTTTAAAGTGGTCTACACCTTAATTGTGATTGGCTTGTTTATCTTTTCATTTGTTTTGCTTTATTCTTCCTGTGTTCAAGTGATTAATTTTTTTACCGCAATGGTTAAAAAGTCGGATGATATTGAAATTCCTTTTCAGATAGTGGTTTACTTAACGCTTGCATTAGCTATTTTTGATTTAGGAAAAACCATTTTAGAAGAAGAAGTGTTACTTTATAAAGACTTATCGGAACATAATTCAACAAGGCGAACAATCACGCGGTTTATTGCCGCTATTATTATTGCTGTATCCTTTGAAGCCTTAATGTTAGTTTTTAGGGCGGCACTTGATCATGAAAAATATGATATTACCAACGCTGTCTGGGTTATATTAGCGGTGAGTGTCTTACTGACAAGCCTTGCTATTTATGGCTATCTTGGTAGCAAATCGGAAACATTATTACAATCGTCTAAACTTAATATAAAAGAGAAACAATAACCGACCTACAACTCTATGGGTCAAGTTTCTTCCTTTCTGTGATCGATCTTGAAGACGTTCATGCGTTCTATTTACTTTGCTAAAGATGTCAGATAACCTTAAAGTTAGCGTGATATTATAATGCTCTCTATTTTTAAAAAATAAGCACACTCAATGAAGACTGATTTATCATTATATTTTTTGTTTACGTTGACAGGCAAACAAAGATGTTAATGATATGTTAAAAAAAATAGTGTTTATTTTCTGGATTAGCTTTTTTTTAAGCCCTATTTGTCGTGCAGAATCCCAATTAGACATTCGGTTTTTTATTAAAAAGTTTTTGGTTCAAGGGCAAGTGCCGTTATCAGCTGGAAAAATAGCAACAATCATTAATCCTTATCAAAATAAAACGTATAACTTAGAGCAGTTACAAACCGTTGCAAAAGCCTTAGAAAAAGCTATTCGAGCAGAAGGCTATTCGTTTTATCGGGTTGTGTTACCACCGCAAACCTTAAATGGTAACGAAATTAAGTTACAAGTTATCTCTTTTACTTTAAATAAAATTGAAATAAATGGCACAAAACATTTTGATAAAGCCAATATTTTATCAAGCCTACCCGCTCTAAAAATTGGTAAATCGCCTAATATGGCAGAAATCAATAATGCACTTAAAATGAGTAATAAACACCCTTTCAAGGACATAACACTCACTTTTAAGCAAAATCAACGTACACCTGACACAATTGACGCTAATATTACGGTAAAAGAGCAACGTCCTTATCAAGCTTTTTTAATGCTGAATAATACAGGGACGAAACGGACGGGGGATTTTAGAATGACCGCCGCACTACAGCATGGTAATTTATGGAATTTAGATCATCAGCTGAGCGTGAGTTATACCACTTCTCCTGATCATCTTACCGAGGTGAAACAGTATGGTATTAATTACAGTATGCCGCTTTACTCGCTTAAAGGGTGGTTGAAGGCTTATTATGCTTTTTCGGATGTGGATAACGGAATTATTGCCAATGATTTTTCGGTGACAGGCTCTGGGGAAATGTATGGATTGCAGTATCAACAATTATTGCCAGCGTTAGGCGCATATCAACATTGGCTGGAAGTGGGGATTGATAACCACTTTTTTATGAATGATATTAAATTTTTAGACACGCCTATTGGTAACAGTGTTCGCTCAGTGCCTGTGAGTATTTTGTATCATGGGGAATATCCATGGGAATATGCCAGCATTAATTATCATATCCAATGGCTCGCTAATACGGGGCTAGGCGGACATAATAATCAAGCATCCTATCAAAATTCTCGTTTTGGCGCTAAAAAAAATTGGCAGTTGCTTCGATATGGTTTTAATGTCGATGCAAATTTTGAGCAATGGCGTTTAAAGCTTAATTTAAGTGGACAATATAGTGAGCAAACTATTATTTCGGGTGAACAGTTTGGTGTCGGTGGAAGTCGTAGTGTCAGAGGATATTCAGAACGTGAAACCAGTGCAGATTCTGGCGAAGTTTTAAATCTAGAACTTTATACACCCCGCTGGTATGGCGTTAATCTAGTTGGCTTTTATGATGTGGGGCATGGTCGTCAACACAGTGTATTGGCGAACGAACCTAAAGACTGGATACTTAGTAGTATTGGTTTAGGGGTTCGTTGGCAGTGGCAACAGACTGTTTTTAGCTCTATTGATTTTGCACATGCATTGGATGAAGGTATTCAGGTCAATGGAACGCATAGTGGTACGAACAGAATCCATGCAAATTTGATGTTTCGTTTTTAAATTAACCTGAAATGTGACTATTATGATGAAAAGTTTAAATCAAAAAACATTAGATACTAAAAAAAATGTCCTTGGCGCGGCTATTTTATTCATTCTTTTACAAAATCATCTTGAGGCGAATCCTACCGATGCCACCATTATTAATGGTACGGTTAATATCGACCGTATTTCTACAAAAAATGTAACGTCAATCACTAATACCCCGAATGCAATTATTAATTGGGGGCAATTTAATATTTCCCCAACTGAAATAACAAAATTTATTCAACAAAACCCTCAAAGTGCAGTCTTAAATCGTGTTATAGGACAAGATCCTAGCAAAATTTTAGGTCACCTTTTATCTAACGGAAAAGTCTTTTTAATCAACCCAAATGGTATTGTTTTTGGTACTAATTCTGTGGTTGATACTCAAGGGTTGATTGCTTCAACACTCAATATTAGCAATAAAGATTTTCTAAAAGGAAATTACCATTTTGTGGCTGAAAATGAAAGCAGCCGTCTTGTTAATCAAGGGGTTATTCGTGCAGGGAGCCAAGGAAATATCATACTCATTGCCCCTGATATTGAAAATAGTGGCGTAATTTCAACCGATGGTGGGAAAATTATTTTAGCCGCCGCCTCAACCTTAACCGTGACTAATTTGGATGAGCCCCACATTCGATTTCAAATACAATCCCCTAAAAACAGCATCTTAAATCTGGGGGAAATTTTAGCCAATGGAGGCGCGATTAATTTATTTGCGAATAATATTCATCACAGTGGTGCGTTAAATGCTAATACGGCTGAAATTGATCGACAAGGTCGTATTAAATTAGTGGCTTCAAATACCATTGAAATTGATGATAAGAGTGTTATTTCTGCAAATCATAGCCACCAAACAGGCGGTATGATTCAAATTACGGGGAAAAATATTACCCTAGGCGATGAAAGTCAGGTTGAAGCAAATGGTCAAACAGGTGGTGGTGATATTTTAACAGGCGGTGATTATCAAGGGGAAAATGCAAATATTAAGAATGCAACCACAACAACCCTTGGGTCTAAAGTCAATATTCGTGCTAATGCAACCCATTATAATAAAGGTGGCAAGGTTATTATTTGGTCGGATGATACAACAGTGGTACATGGAAACATCGAAGCAAAAGGAGGGGAGTATTCAGGTGATGGCGGATTTGTCGAAGTTTCTGGAAAGCAACACTTAACAATGGATGGTTTTGTGGATGTGACTGCAAAAAAAGGCAAAACAGGACAGTTATTACTTGATCCTGGTTCCATTACAATTAAAGAAGGTGATGACAGTGCTCCATCGGGTTCAATGGATGTTTTTCATACACAATGGCTGGCAGGACAGCTTAATACCGCCAATGTTACCTTAACAACAGACAATTCGACCAACAATCATGGGCAAGATATTACGGTTGAATCACCTTTTAATTGGGACAGTGATCATTCCTTAGAATTGGACGCTGGGAATGATATTAATTTAAACGCCCCTATTAAAAATACCGCTAATGGGCATTTAATATTGGATGCTAAAGGGACTTCAAATATTACCGAGGATGTCACGTTAGAAACGGGTACTTTTGAATTAAGTGGAAACTCAAGTTGGACAGGTTCAACGTTATCGGGCGATGTGAATAATTATGGCACGATGGCTTCGGTAGGCAATAATACTTTGGCAGGGACGTTGGTGAATCATGAAAATGAGGGAACGATTAATTGGCGTTCAGGGTTCATAAAATTATCAGGGGCAACGTCGAGCATACAAAATGAAGTCGGTGCGACCTTTATTGCCGATTCAACGGGGAAAATGATTGGCTTAGGCACGTTTAAAAATGAAGGTACGCTTAAAAAAACAACCACAACCCCCGAAGCGCAATTTAATGTTCCGTTTAATAATGATGGTGGTTCGTTTGATCTTAATAAAACGACGATAACGTTATTAAAAGGCGGGCATCATGAAAATGATTTAAGCATTGATAATGGTACGTTGAAAATGCAAGGTTCAGCTCATACTTTAGGGGATAAAGTCACTGTAAAAGGCACAGGGGTTTTGGAGACCAATGCCACCACTCAGACAGGCAACTTAAGTATTGAAAACCCTAAAACGATTATCACTCGACCGTTTGAAAATCGAGGGGTGTTAACGATTAATGATAATTCTGTTTTTAAGGTTACGGGAGGTGATTTAACCAATGCTGAAATAGGAACTATTAAAGGCAAAGGAACGTTAGATGTAGGTAATGCAACCTTAATAAATAAAGGAATACTTTCACCTGGGGGCGCTTCGGTTGGCACATTAACGGTATTAGGTGATTTATCGTTACGTGAAACGTCTCAGATTAAAATACAGATCGAAGCACTGGATAAGTTTGATAAAATTAAAGTTGAGGGTGTTGTTGAATTAGGTGGCACACTGACAGCAAGTTTACCGACAAATTTTGATCCAACATCATCAATTTTTGATATTTTGAGCGCTGAAAAAGGGGTAAGTGGTGATTTTTCACAGATTAACTCACCTGTTGGTTACAGTATGAATACGGCTATTGCAAACAATACCATAAGGCTGTCTAACTTTGTGACGGGTGGTAGTATTTTTTGGAATAATACGTCGGGGGATAATCTTTGGAGTACCGCCGCGAATTGGGATACAAACGTTTTACCTTCGGCCAGTGATTTTGTGGTGATTAATCGAGACAGTAAAGGCGTTACGTTAAAAAATAATACTTATATCATTGATAAACTCTTAACGGGACAAGCATTATTAATTGATGATAAGGCCAAATTAACCATTAAAACCAAACTGCTTAATGCAAAGGTTGAAATCGATCAAGGCGGAACCTTGGTTTTGCAGGGTAATTCGGATTCAGGAAAAATTAATATACAACAAGAAGGGCTGTTAGCGTTACAAGGTGAAAATACGCATAGCGTTGATATTGAAAATTCAGGGACTTTAATAAAATCTAAGGCTGGTGAGATCATTTTAAATGGTACGGTTGTCAATCATGCGGAGAGCTTATTGGATATTAAAGTCGGAACATTAAAAATAAAAACGACCGCTTGGGAAAATAAAGGCATTATAAAAACAGCGGATGATACAACCTTTGGGTTATTAGGCGCGGGAAGTGAAATAACAAATACGGGAATATTAAAAGGAAATGGGACGATTAGCGCGGAGAGTGTTATTAATAATGGTATTATTTCCTCAGGGGATTCTCCTGGTATTTTAAGCTTTACAGGAATGCTGACGTTAACGACGTTATCTAGGCTAAATATAGAGCTTGGAGGTTTTGGTAGTCAAGATTTTGATCAAATTAGAGCGGATAATATTCAGCTAGGGGGTATTCTTAGTGTTATTGAAATTAATGGTTTTCAGGCTAACACTACTCATACATTCGGCTTTCTTGACTGTGTAGGCTCTTGTTTGAGTGAATTTGATAATGTTCTACCATTGCCTAATACCAACTATAGTCTGTCTGATGCGAGTGATATCGTTTATACCGCACCTACACCTACACCTACACCTACACCTACACCTACACCTACACCTACACCTACACCTACAGCTACACCTACACCTACACCTACACCTACACCTACACCTACACCT
>JAGLBU010000133.1 GCA_023146575.1 Methylococcales bacterium | reverse complement strand
TTAATGATCGTTTAATGTTAATGGCAGATGTGCAACACGACAGCCGTTTTACAGGCGCGCTAACGCAAGGTGATCTTACCAACCGCGAAAAAGGCTTTAAAACTTTCCTTGCACGTTCTGGTTTTTCTCACCTATATCTTATTGATCCTGCAGGAAATATTATTTACAGTAGTGCTAAAAAACTTAACATTGCGGGTAATGTAAAACAAGGCATTTTAAAATCTTCTGGATTAGAGCTTGCTTTTAAGAGCTCTCGGTCTCAAATTTTCATACAAGACTTTAGCTTATTTGAACCATCAAAAGCACAAATGGCTTTTTTTGCAACCCCACTTATGGATAACGCAGGACGTTATATTGGCAGTGCTGTTTTTCAATTATCCTCCGCGCCTATTGATAAAATCACACAGGAGCGAAGTGGTTTAGGAGAAACAGGTGAATCCTATTTAGTAGGTCAGCTGGGTGATAAAAAAGGCCTACGAAGCAAACGCTTATTGAAAAAAGGAAATATTGGCGATAATGAATTTGGAAATGATGTTAAAGCCGTCTTAGCAGGAAACAAAGGTCAAATCACCAAATTAAGTGATAAAGGTATCTTAAAGCTGAGTGTCTATACCCCCTTAAGCATTAAAGGATTAAATTGGGGTATTATCTCTTCCGCAAACATGGAAGAAGTGGTGGTTCCAAAAGTTAAAGGTGAAGAAAAAGACTTTCTCCAAAAATACAAAAAATCTTATGGCTATAATGATTTATTCTTAATCGACCCTAGTGGCTTTATTTTTTACACCACTGACCATGATTTAGAATACCAAACCAATATTTTAACGGGTCAATATTCTACCTCAAACCTTGGTAAACTCATAAAGCTCATCACCAAATCAAAAACATTTGGTTTTGCCGATTTTAAATTGTACGCACCTTCCAATAACTACCCAGCTGCCTTTGTCGCCCAGCCTGTGGTGAAAAATGGAAAAGTCGAATTAATTGTGGTCTTAAAACTTTCAATCCGAAAAATAAACGACGTAATGCAACAGCGTTCAGGTATGGGTGAAACAGGGGAAAGTTATTTAGTGGGATCCGATCACTTAATGCGCTCAGATTCTATCTTTGATAAAACCCATAAAGTAAAATCCTCCTTTGAAAACCCAACGGGGGGTAGTGTTAATACCGAAGCACTTAAAGAAGCCTTAGCAGGTCAAGAAGGCGCTATTAGAATTGATAATTATCGTGATGTTCCCGTGTTATCATCCTATACTCAGCTGAAAGTTTTTAACACTACATGGGCATTAATTGCTGAAATTGATGAAGATGAAGCGCTGGCTTCGGTTACTGCGTTACGACGTTACATGATGATTTTAGGTTTAATCGTTGGGGCAGCCATTATTGCTTTTGCACTTTATGTTGCTAAATCAATTTCAGAACCGATTGTAAATATGGCAAACACCATTACAAAAATCGCTGAAACACGAGACTTAACGCTTGATGTTCCCGTTGAATCCAACGATGAAATTGGGGTAATGTCGGCCTCATTTAACCAAATGATGCGAATGATTCATGAAGCCTTCAAAACAGTAAATGAATCTGCCTTTAAAGTTGCTGAAAGTGCGGAAGATGTGGCGAACAGAGCCGCTGCAAATAAAAAGCGGGCTCAAAGTGAGCTAGAACGCGCTCATCAATCGGTTGATATTATCTCTGAAATGGGTGGAACCGCAGGGCGTGTTAGTCAAGCCTCAGAAGCACAACGAAAAGCGGCGGAAATTTCAAGTAAAACCATTACACGCTTACTCATCGCGATTAAAAAAGTATCCAGTTTAGCTGACACCCAAAATAAAGAAGCCACGGACACTATGCTACGGGTGTCAGAAATGGGTAAAATTGGAACACAGGTGGTTGCAACCGCTAAAGAACAGGGCTCGATGGTTATTAAAGTCTCTTCTTCGGTTACCTCAATAACAAATGCGGTAGGCGATATGAACCAAGCGGTTTCACAAGCCACAAAATACGGAAAAGCCTCCCTTTTAGCCGCAGAAGAAGGGAAAAAATCGGTAACCTCTACCGTATCGGGTATGCAAGCAATTGCCGAATCATCCGAACAAATTTCCGATATTATCGGCGTAATTACCGAAATTGCCGAGCAAACCAACTTACTCGCGTTAAATGCCGCGATTGAAGCAGCAAGAGCAGGCGCACATGGTAAAGGTTTTGCAGTGGTGGCGGATGAGGTTGGTAAACTAGCCCAACGCTCTTCAGAAGCGGCGAAAGAAATCACCCAGTTAATTAAAGATTCCAGCGATAGAGTTGCAGAAGGCTCAAAATTAACCGATGAATCTCAACAATCGTTGATTAAAATTGATGAAGGTGGTCAGGTTAATATGAAGGCGATTGATGAAATTGAGCGTACGGCTAAAGTCTTAGAACAAGGTACCGAAGAAGTACAAAACTTAATGAAAGAGTTAAATCTTTTAGCCGAAGAAATTGCAGGAATGGCGGGAGAGCAAGGGAAGCGGCGTGAAATTGCTGAAAAAGCCCTGTTATTATTACTTGAAGAATCAACGCATATCACCCAGTTAGTTGCAGAAGCAAATAAAGGCGCGAATGATATTGGTAAAGAAATGACCGGTATTGTGTCACGAACAGGCGATATGAGTATCATGACCGCCCAACAAGCCAAACGCTCAGCAAAAGTTGTGAATATTTCTAACTCTTCAGCGCAGGCGGCAGAGCAAACAGTGGATGGCGCGGGAACAGTTGTAAAAATTACTGGCGGATTACAAGATCTGTCACACAAACTGATGACTCAAGTAAAACAATTTAAAATATAGTCAAAAAAGGGGATCAATATGACCGATAACTATAGCGTAAAGGATAACTTGTCTAAAAAAGAACAGCTCATACAAATGGTCGGTTTTAAAATAGACAACGAGACCTTTGGGGTTGATATTTTAATGGTACAAGAAATCATTCGTGCCGCTTCTATCACAACCGTCCCTAATTCGCCTGAATTTGTTGAAGGGGTGATTAATTTACGCGGCAGTATTATCCCTGTTATTGATTTACGCAAACGATTAAACCTCCAACCGAATAATTATAAACAGGATACCGATTGGATTTTAATTTTAGACATTTCTGGACGTATCACAGGTTTTATTGTTGACTGGGTCACCGATGTGATTAAAATTCAAGAAAATAACATAGATCCACCGCCTGAAATTTTAGTGGCAGGCTTGCAAAGTCAATATATAAGGGGTGTTTGTGAGGTTGAAGGTGCTTTACTTATTTTACTGGATTTTACGCGCATTTTATTAGTTGATGAAATGAAAAAACTAAAAAGTGCCGCCTTTGATTCAGAGCAAAATACAACCGATCAACACTAAATCTGTAAAAAATCAACCAAGGTAGGCAAACAATGGGTAAACGTATTTTAATAGTGGATGATTCTTCCATGATGCGAAAAATGATCACAAAAGTATTAACCAATCGCGGCGGTCATACGATTGTCGGTGAAGCTAAAAACGGACTGGAAGCGCTGGAAGAATATAAACGCCTGCAACCTGAACTTATTACGATGGACATCACGATGGGTGAAATGGATGGACTCAGTGCCGCTCGTGCTATTTTAGACCATGATAGTCAGGCAAATATTTTATTTTTATCCAACTTAGATAAGGATAAATACGGCAAAGATGTCGCAAGTATTGGTGCAATCGGATTTGTGAATAAACATAAATCCCAAGATATTCTTGATGTTATAGCGGCTAATTAATAAGGGCTGATTATGATTGATTTATCTTTGCTTGAAGATTTTGTTATGGGTGCAGGCGAAAGTCTGGAAGAAATGGAAACCGCCTTACTCACCCTAGAGTCTACCCCCAATGATATTGAACTATTAAATACCATTTTTAGAGCCATCCATACCATAAAAGGGGCGGCTCAATTTGTTGGATTAGAAAAAGTTTCGGTCTTAAGTCATGCCTCAGAAGATCTACTGGATTTATTAAGGGAAGGAAAAAGACAGGCAACCTCCGACATTGTTAATGTATTAATTCAAGCCAAAGATAGAATAAGCACCTTAGTTAGTGATCTAGAGCGCACGCAAACTGAAAACACCGAAGTTGATGACTTAGTTCAAATGCTTCATGTACATTTAGCCGAACCTAAAGCGGTTCAAAATACCACAGAAGCAACACCTGAAGAGGATCTTTTAAGTTCATTTTTAGAAGATGAAACGGCAACAAACAATTTTTTGAATGATGAAACGGATGACGATAAAACCCTAGAAAGCTTCTTAGAAGATGATACCGAACTTAATTCTTTTTTGTTGGATGAAAGTAATGATGACACTGAAATTGATAGTTTTTTAATTGAGATAGATGATGAGGATGAAACCTTAGAAAGTTTTCTAACAGATGATACCGAGCTTGACTCTTTTTTGTTAGAAACAAAACCCCATGAGGACAACGCTTCTTTTTTATTGGATACCGATAACAGTACAACGAACGACGATAGTGCCGATGCTTTACTTTTTGATACCGATGAAAAAGACCCGCCGCTTTCGACAACACCCCAAAGCAATGATGCTTTTACACTACCGATTGAAGAGCACGATCAAGAACTTTTTGAAATTTTTGTTTTACAATTACGCGAAAAATTCGTTTTACTCAATAACAATGCTGTTCAGTTAGAAACCAGCTACTCGCAAAAGAAAAATGATTTACTGACCGACGCCATTGAAACATTAGAAAGCCTTAAATTTTCTGCAAATTATATGGCTTATGAGAAGCTTACCTATTTTTATGAGAATTGGATTGAGCATATCTTAACGGCTCAAAAAAAGTTATCCCTAAATAATGAAGCGCCGCTCAGCTTCATGAGGGAAAACTTACGGCAATTACAGACTATTTTCCCACAGTTAAAAGCCGATATAATCAGTGCAAAAGCATCTAGTGAAACGGATATTTCTGTTAATAACACCGTTGAGGTTAGTAATACAGACAGCGTAAATGAAATTAGTCTTCCTTTCGATGACAAAGAAGATGATGATGACTTAAGTGGTGAAAATGCCTTTATTGAAGAACTGCTCACTCAAAATAAAACACCTAAATCGACCCCAGCTCCAATAATTGAAAAAACGCCTGAAAAAATTACGCCAGAAACAACACCCGCCCCCGTTAATACTAATAAAAATGATTTTGAAACGCGAAATAGTAGCGTTGAAAGCGAATTATTTCATAAACTAAGCCTTGCTTTAGATGCCTCGGTGGTTGAGCAAGCGATTATTTCAGAACCTATTAACGACGTTTTTAGTGCATTACTCGACTCTACCGAAAAACAACAAAAAGAAATTAAAAACACCAAGGCAAAGGATTTAATTCTTGATGTTAAATCCCTAAAAGAAGTCAATGCAAACGTTGAGACAGTCTCACCTGCAGCTGTTACGATTGCGTCTACCAAACAAGCGACGATTAAAGAAAAAGCGCCTGTTATAGAAAAGACAACACCTCAAAAATCACCTCTGAAAAACAAAACAGCAGCGCCTGAAATACCTGCGAAAAAAGTTTTTAAGAAAAGCATTCGGGTTGATGCCGATAAAATTGACTCTCTAATGAATCAAGTCGGTGAATTGATTGTTGATAGAGCCTATTTTTTCCAGTTAGTGACTGAAATTTCTGAACTGCAACAATATTTAAAAGTCACAGGACTGGCACAAAAAGATTTAAAGCTCATTCGAACCTTTGCTTATCGGTTTAGTGAGGCGATTTTAGCACTCGGTAGAACCTCAAACGCGCTACAAGAAAGCGTTATGAAGGTTAGAATGTTGCCGATGACGCAATTATTTAATCGTTTTCCGCGTCTGGTTCATGATGTCGCTAATACCAACCATAAAAAAGTATCTTTAAAGGTTTTAGGAGAAGAAACCGAGCTTGATAAAATGATTATCGAAGAAATTGCCGACCCATTAATGCACATGATCCGCAATGCTATCGGTCATGGAATTGAACCACCAGAAGAAAGACTAAAAGCTGGAAAATCTGAAACGGGTAATATTGTTTTAGAAGCTTATCATGAAAGCAATCATATTGTTATTGAGATTACCGATGACGGTCGCGGCATTGATATTGAACGTATCAAAGATAAAGCTGAAAAAATAGATTTATTTACCCGAGAAGAGCTTGATCGAATGTCAAATAATGATTTGACCCGTTTTATTATGATGCCAGGATTTTCAACGGCAAAAGAAATAAGCAGTACATCAGGTCGAGGGGTCGGCATGGATGTTGTTAAAAAGAATATTGAAAAACTCAATGGCACCATTGATGTTGAATCTAAAAAAGGCATTGAAACTAAAATGCGTTTAAAGATTCCGTTAACACTCGCTATTATTCCAGCCCTTATTGTTAAAGTAGGGGCAGATTCCTTTACCATTCCGCTGGCGAATGTCGAAGAAACATTACGGGTTCAATATAATGATATTTCCATTATGGAAGAAACTGAAGTCATGTATTTACGCGGAAAAACCGTGCCTATTTTTCGTTTAGCAACCCTGTTTTCGCTTAAATCAAATGAACGCGCGGATGATAAAGAATTTTTTGTGGTGATTGTCAATACAGGGACGCAAAAAATAGGCTTAATGGTTGATTCTTTAGTTGGACAAGATGAAGTTGTAATTAAACCTTTGGCCGATTATCTTTACGAGCAAAATTGTTTTTCAGGGGCAACCATCATCGGAGATGGTCGTGTCTCCTTAATTATTGATATTTATGAATTAATCGCAATGACCACCACCAAACAAATTAACAAACATCACCGTCAAGAAAAAAATTCACTCGAACTCTTCATTGATGAATGATTGGACTACGCTTTATATTACGATGTTAAATTAAAAATCAAGAGAATATTGTGGCAGAAAAAATAAAAGTCCTAGTGGTTGATGATGCAAGTTTCATGGTCAAAGCGATCAGTGAAATTTTAAATTCTGATCCTGATATAGAAGTGGTAGGCTCTGCTAAAAATGGGTTGCTCGCCTTAGAACAAATTAAGCTACTTCATCCCGATGTGATTACGCTAGATGTTGACATGCCAGTGATGGATGGCATTAAAGCGGTTCGACATATCATGCTAGAATGTCCTGTCCCTATCGTTATGTTAAGCTCTCTTTTTAGTAATGGCGCTATCTCTTTTGAAGCACTTAGACTAGGGGTCGTCGACTTTTTACCCAAACCCTCTGGTGCTATTTCAAGAGATATTCACGAATCAAAACAACAAATTATAGAGCGTATCAAACTTGCTTATTCGGTCAATATTAAAAATGTACACCGTGTTAAAATTCAACCTTTTAGCGCACAAAACAAACTCAATCATAATGAATACCAACATTTAGATCACCTTCTATTAGTCGGAACCACCTTAGGCGGGCCTAACACCAGTATTCGACTGTTCTCTCAACTGTCACCCAAACTTGCAACCGCAGCTATTGTTATTCAAGAGGTTTCACCTAAAATATTGCCCGCCTTTGCCGAAGAATTTAATAAATACAGTCCTTGGCACATCCGTAAAGTAACCGATGGCGCGCTCTTAGAATCAGGAGTATGTTATATTGGCTCTAATGATTATACAATCACCATTAAATCCAACGATAATAATCAATTTTATATTTCGCTTTCTGAGACCAACAAAAAGCCCCTTGATAATCTTTTTAGCTCTGCCGCTGAAATTTTTAAGGGTCAAACAATCGGTATATTACTAACAGGGCTTGGTGATGATGGCTCAGAAGGCTTTTCAAGCATCAAAAAAAACTCAGGCGTTACCCTTGCTCAAAAAAGTGAAACCTGTGTTTATCCTAATTTAGTAGAATGTGCTAAAGAAAAAGGCGTTGTTGATAAAGTAATTGACCAATCAGATCTTGTCACTGAAATAGAATTATTAATAAAAACCCATGACGATGACCTATTCTTATCCTGAGTATATAGACCTCCCCAATGATTATTGTTTGTGATAAATGCAGCTCACGATTTAAATTAGACACCCGTCTTATCAACAAGACCTTTTTTAAAGTCCGTTGCTCAAAATGTAAACATGTTTTTTCGGTTGATACACTTGAGTCCGAAGAAGTTTACGAATTAGATCAAATAAGCCAAGAACCTCAATTAAAAGTAATCGCCATCTGTAGTCATAAAGGCGGCGTTGCAAAAACATCAACTTGTTTAAACTTAGGTGTGGCGCTGTCTATGCTTAACAAACGTATTTTACTGATAGATTTTGATGTTCAAGCAAACCTTAGCTTACTCCTTGGACAACGAAACGAACATTCATTCTACGAAATTATTCAAGAAAAAGTTCAAGTCAGCAAAGCTATTAAAAGTGTCCGCAAAAATGTTTGGCTACTCCCCTCTAATAGTCGCATGGCATTGCTAGCAAAACAATGTTTACAACAAAAGGACTTTGGGTTTTTTTTACGCAAAGCTTTAGAACCCATCAAAGAACATTTTGACTATATATTAGTTGATACGCCCCCTTCGGTAAAATTTTTCACACCCAATGCACTGATCGCAGCAGATTTTGTAATTGTTCCCACACAATGTGAGTTTTTAGCCATGAATGGGGTCTTACAAACTGAAAACATTATTAAAGCGGTTTCAAAAACCCATCCCTTAGAATACAAAGTATTAATCACCATGTATAACGATGAAAATACTGCTTCTAAAGTCATCTACTCCAAGTTAAAACAAAAATATAATCAAAAAATCTTTAAGACTTTAATTAATTACGATTCCAAAATGCAAGAGTCCCAAATTGTTAATCAACCCATCGCATATTATGATAAAACCGCTTCCTCAGCCCTGCAATATCATCAGCTTGCCAAAGAAATTGAATTAATTTAAAACCTTTATACGCCAATGCATAAATTGTGAAACTTCTCACGAAAAGATACGATGATATTGACATATTTTTTTATACTCACTACCGTATCTGTCTATTTATAGCGCTAATTGCATATTTTAAACAAGGAGTCTTAAATGTTTCGCAAAGAAATTCTCTTACCCTCCCTAACATTTTTGTGTATTTTAATTATTTGGGAGCTCATTACACGCTATAGCGGCTGGAGTCATCAGGTCTTTCCATCACCTTTCGCCGTACTACAAAGCCTTCAAGAATTAGCAGGTAATGGTAATTTATTGAAACATTCAGTCGCCAGTTTATTCCGTGTCAGTATGGGCTTTGCCCTTGCGGTTATTTTAGGACTGCCTATCGGCATAGTCTTAGGGCTTTCAAAAACAGCAAAATATCTTTTCAATCCTTTATTTCAATTTTTACGCCCTATTTCACCGCTAGCATGGATTCCCTTAGCCATGTTATGGTTTGGTATTGGAGACTTACCCGCTGTTTTCTTGATTTTTTTATCCAGCTTTTTTCCAATGGTCGTTTCAACCAGCACCGCTGTTGAATCCATAAAACCTACCTTTTTCCAAGTGGCTGCCAATTTTAACTTTAGCCGTTATGAGACAATTACTAAAATTGTTATGCCCGCCATTATTCCTGAAGTGACTACTGCGCTTAGAATCACCATTACCATTGCATGGCTGGTTGTGGTTGCCGCTGAAATGATCGCCGTACAATCAGGGTTAGGCTATATGATTCTTGATTCGCGAAATGCCCTACGAATGGATTACGTGATGGTTGGGATGATTGTTATTGGAATTATTGGTCTATTATTAGACCTAATTATGCAACTTTTAGGGAGCATTGAATCCACCGCATGGGGACGATTGTCAAAATAATGAGCCATATTCACATAAAAAATTTACACAAATCGTATCTTGATCGTAGCCCTAACACCTCAAAGAAAAAAGATCATCGTATCAGCGTCCTCGAAAATATAAATCTAGAGTTTGAAGACGGTGAAATGGTCTGTATTTTAGGGCCTTCTGGCTGTGGGAAATCAACCCTGCTTAAAATGATCGCAGGCTTTGAAAAGCCCACCTCAGGTAAAGTCTTAATTGATGGTCAACCCATAGATGGCCCTCGGTCTGATAATATTTTCGTCTTCCAGCACAGCGGCTTACTGCCTTGGATGACTGTTTGGGAAAATGTAGCGTTAGGCGTGCGTCATATGACAGATACGGTCAAAAAAGAAACTCGAATCCAAGACCATATCAATATGGTAGAATTAACAGGATTTGAATACCATTACCCTCATCAACTTTCTGGTGGCATGTTACGCCGTGCAGAATTGGCTCGGGCGCTGGCAGTTAATCCGAATACCCTCATCATGGATGAACCTTTTAGTGGACTTGATTTTTTAACCCATATGAAAATTCGTGAAGAAGTGGTCAATATGCACGAACTCATTAAAAAAACCACCCTAGTCGTCACTCATGACATTGATGATGCCCTCATCATGGGCGATAGAATCATCGTTATGTCCGATCGACCCGCACAAGTAAAACTAGAACAAACACTCAACTGTGGTCGCCCTCGTAATTTAGGCGAAGACAAGCAACTTAAAGAATTACGCGATGAAATATTTTTCATGCTCGGAGTCAGCTATGCCGTTTAAAATGAGCCTCCCGTGGAAAATAACCAGTATTTCTCTTCTTTGGCTTATTTTTATTTCATTCGCGCATTACGAATTAAATTTTATCCATGGCAGTAAAAAAACTATTTATATGGGCTACATGCCCGTCATCACCAACTTAGCAGCTCCTTTACTCGATCATGCGAGTAAAAATAACGAAGAAATTCGTTTTAGTGCACTTAAATTTGCCTCTTTTGCTGAAATGGCAGAAGCCTTACGCAATAAAAAAATTGATGCCGCTTTTATTATCGCGCCCCTTTCTATTGTCTTACGACAACAAAAGGAAGACATTAAAGTTGTTTACATTGGTAATCGTCATGAGAGTACCTTAGTGACGCGAAAATCCTTAAATATTAAATCCTTAAGTGACTTAGCGGGCAGTAAAATTGCCGTCCCTATGCGCTATTCTGGGCATAATATTACCTTACGAAAATTGTTAGAAAAACGTGGTTTAGACACAAAAATTGATGTTGTCGAAATGAACCCGCCTGATATGGCCTCAGCATTATCAGCAGGCGCATTAGATGCCTATTTTGTTGGCGAACCCTTTGCCGCTCAAACCCTCCGATCAGGCGAATCTGAAACCTTGTTTTATGCTGAAAAAGAAAGTCCTTATTTTATTTGTAATCTCGTTATTGTCCGTAATGATTTTATAAAAGAAGACCCAGAAGCGGTCAAACTATTAGTACAAGGTGCGATTCGTTCGGGCATTTGGGCGCAAGATAACATCGAAGAAACCATAAAAATTGCCTCTGATTATTGGAATCAATCCCCTGAATTAGTGGGTTACGCGCTGACACAACCCAAGCGTTACGCGGTTGATGAATCTAAAAATCGTACGCTTTACAATCACTACATTCCCTTAGAATCTGAAATGCAAGCAATGGCAGACAACATGGTGTCATTAGGATTATTAAAAGACAACAACATTGCAGGATTAATTGATGATCGTTTTGCAAAAGAAGTAAAGTTTGATAATTTATCCAAAGACATTACCAGTATTTTAAAATAATGCTAAAAATCGCTCAATTAGGCGACCCTATTTTACGCCGTAAAGCCCATAAAATCACACAGTTCAATACGGAAATTCTCCAAAACTTGATTAAAAAATTAGAGGATTGTTTAGACAATTCTCAAGGTGTAGGCCTTGCAGCTCCTCAAATTCATCAGTCGTATTGTGTTTTAATTATTGCCTCTAAACCGACCACCCGTTATCCAAACGCGCCCTTGATGAAACCTAAAACTCTCATCAACCCATCCTTTGAAATACGCTCAAATAAATCCCAAAAAGACTGGGAGGGTTGTCTCAGTATTCCGAGTATTAGAGCCTTAGTCTCTCGCCATCAACATATTTTAGTCCACTACCAAGATGTAAAAGGCAACAAACAACAAATGGAATTAACTGGTTTTGCCGCCCGTATTTTTCAACATGAGTATGATCATTTACAAGGCTTAGTGTATTTAGATCGGGTAGATAACAACCAAGACATCATTTCTGAAACTGAGTTTTTTAAACTAACCGCACACACAAATCATTCTTTATGACTATAAAAACCCGCTTTGCCCCTAGCCCTACTGGTTATCTTCATGTCGGTGGTGCGAGAACTGCCTTATTTTCATGGTTATACGCCAAAAAAAATCAGGGAAACTTTGTACTACGAATAGAAGATACAGATTTAGAACGTTCTTCACAGGAATCAGTTGAGGCTATTTTAGAGGGTATGACATGGCTAGGGCTGGCACATGATGAAGGGCCTTTTTATCAAACACAACGATTTGACCGTTATAAAGCCGTTATTCAGCAATTACTGGATCAAGGACATGCCTATTATTGCAGCTGTACAAAAGAACGGCTGGATGAAATGCGTGACACTCAAAAACAACAAAAACAAAAGCCACGTTACGATGGCCGCTGTCGTCATGGAATAAGTGATGAAAATATTGAAAAAGTCATTCGTTTTAAAAACCCTGAACAAGGTGCAATAATCATTAATGATTTGGTGAAAGGAGCAATCACCATCCAAAATAAAGAACTGGATGATTTAATTATTGCGCGGTCTGATGGCTCACCTACCTATAACTTAACTGTTGTGGTAGATGATATGGACATGGAAATTTCACATGTTATTCGAGGTGATGACCATCTAAATAATACCGCCCGACAAATTAATATTTTAAACGCCTTAAATGCAAAGCCACCACAATACGCACATTTACCCATGATTTTAGGCGATGATGGCGCACGTTTATCTAAACGACATGGGGCAGTCAGCGTCATGCAATACCGTGATGATGGATTTTTACCCGAAGCCTTATTAAATTATTTAGTCCGTTTAGGCTGGTCACATGGCGATCAAGAAGTTTTCTCAATCAAAGCAATGATTAACCTGTTTGACTTGAAAGATGTCAACGTTGCCGCCTCCGCCTTTAATTCTGAAAAATTACTATGGCTGAATCATCAATACATTATGAACAGCGCACCCGACACAATCCTCAAACATTTTATATGGCATTTAGAACAATTAAAGATTGACCCCAGCACTGGTGCTGATCCTATTCTTATGATTACAGCTCAACGTGAACGTTGTAAAACATTGGTCGAAATGGCGGAAGCCAGTCGTTATTTTTATCAAGATTTTGATCAATACGACACTAAAGCAGCTAAGAAAAATTTTAAAGCAGACTCTGAAATTGTTTTACAAACCTTATTGGATCAGTTTTCAAACACCAAAATATGGGATGGAGAAGTGTTGCACAAAATTGTTTTAGAAACAGCTGAAACAATGGCATTAAAACTAGGTAAAGTTGCCCAACCTTTACGTGTCGCCGTTTGTGGCGGTAGTGTTTCCCCTTCCATTGACATTACGCTCTCATTATTAGGTCGTGATAAGGTGTTAAACCGAATTCAAAATGCCATAGACTATATAAAAAATCTAGACAAATAATAAAATCACCGTATAATAAAGGGACTCAATTGGGGCCATAGCTCAATTGGGAGAGCGCAACACTGGCAGTGTTGAGGTCGGCGGTTCGATCCCGCCTGGCTCCACCATATTTTAAAATATGGAAATTTATAAATCAGTCTTAGTCCCCATCGTCTAGAGGCCTAGGACACCGCCCTTTCACGGCGGTAACGGGGGTTCGAACCCCCCTGGGGACGCCAAGTTTTAAAGATTATACCAAGTACAGATACACACGTCTTAGTCCCCATCGTCTAGAGGCCTAGGACACCGCCCTTTCACGGCGGTAACGGGGGTTCGAACCCCCCTGGGGACGCCAATATTAAAAAGCCTACTTTTATAAGTAGGCTTTTTTTATGCCTGTTAATCTTCAAATGGCTCGTTTTCCCATCATTAACTGTTTACGTGCCTCATCAAACTGTACTAACTTAACCTAAGTTCGGGATAAGCTAAACCAAAACGGATAACAAATCATCTCTTTAAATATTAAGCGATGGTTTTTTCTCTTGATAAGAATAAGCGACTAAACTAGCAACAATATCAATCAGGTAGTTAACTAGTAATCCCTAGTAATTCATATTTTAAGTTTAACTGTTTGGTAAACCAGTCTTTTTTAGCATTTCCAAAGGTCTCTATCACTACCCAATCATCCGCTCCGCAGATAACAGCACACAAGGTGATAAAAAATATATCTTTAAGCTGGTGTTTCTTTTGCCGATTGACTCGATGGTCTTTAATCTTTGAAAAGTGATGAATAATTGAGGCTGTTGGAGTTGTCATTATTTCGCGATAAAATAATAATCTATGTACCTTGTTTTCATCATTATATCAAGATATTTTAAACCCGATTGCCCTAACTTATAAGCTTAGATTCCTCGTATATTGAGCGTTATTTACCTTTCGTTATTTTGGCATCTTCCATAATGATAGGATAAACGTAACCATGTCCAAAATCTTTATTGACAGAGAGTTTGCCTTCAATAATCACAATATCCCCAACAGCCGCTTTTTCTTTTGTGGTGACGGTTAAATCTTTGATGCCACTGCTGTCTTGAATATGTAACCAATTACTGCCCATAATGTCTGCTGAAAAACGCATGATTTTTCCTCTAACTTTAATACTTTTCGTTTTTAAAGCATCTTTCTCTGCATAAATTTCAGTAATTGTTTTCCCGTCTTTTAGTTTTTCAATGCCTGTTATTTTTTTACCTGTTGGTTTTATTTTGCTATGAGCGGCTGATTTTTTACTCGGAGTCTTTTTATCAGCATTCGAATTTAAGCGATTCACAAAATAAATACGCTTAAAGGTTTTATTGATAGAGTCACTGTGAAAGTTTTCCATTGGCATTTTGCTTGAAAAACTGACGACAGTGCCTTTTTTTATATTAGTAGTTGGTGCAGCGACCCAAACTTTGGATTTTTTGGTTTCAACTTGAACATAGGTGTAAGAGGTTACGTTAATAATATCAACGACTTTTCCTTGCATTGTCGTGACAGCGGCTTTTGACTCTGCAACCGCTGGGGTTATTGCGCCAAGGCTGAAAACATTAACAGAACAGCATAATATAAAGAGTTTTAGCGAGTTTTTAGGCGTGATTATCATGATTTTTTAAAATTAATAGAGTTGAAAAATGAAAGACTGAGGTTAATGATTTTCGGCGATAAAGGCAAGGTTGTG
>JAGLBU010000132.1 GCA_023146575.1 Methylococcales bacterium | reverse complement strand
ATATAAATAAAACTTGAAGCCGCAAGGGTTAAAAAATAGGGGAGGGTGTCGTGTAAATCCTCTAAGGAAAAATAGGCTAAAATGCCACCGAAAACTGTCCCAAAACTGGCAAGTATATTATAAAAAATGGCTTTTTTCTTACTGTAGCCACTTTGTAATAAAATGGCAAAATCGCCCACTTCTTGGGGTATTTCATGCGCGGCAACGGCAAGACTGGTGACGATGCCGAGTTTAATGTCGGTTAAAAAGGCGGCGGCAATTAAGACCCCATCCACAAAGTTATGAATGCTATCTCCAATGATAATTAAAGTACCTGCGGCTTGATGATCTTTTGCTTCTGGACTTTCATGACCCTCATTATGCGCATCGCAATGATTGTGGTGACAATGCCGCCAAATTAAAAATTTTTCTAAGATAAAAAAACCTAAAATGCCGATTAAAATCATTCCTGATAAGGTTTGGAATTGTGCGGGGTCAACTTCTTCAAAGGCGTGTGGTATGAGTCCCCAAAAAGCCACGGCTAATAAAGCGCCAATCGCAAAGCTAATGCCGTGTGGTAAGACTGAGTTTTGTTGTTTTTCGGGTAACAGTAGAAATAACCCTGCGGCGGTGACGCTTAAAACACCTCCTAATGCGGTAAAAATAATAATGAGTAGTAATGTGTCCATTTAGTCTTTCCATATTAAGGTCGCCATACGGCCAGTTTGTTGATCTCGGCGGTATGAATAAAAACGCTGTGCATCGCAAACGGTGCAAAAATTGCCACCATAGATATTATTGATGTCATTGAGCGCTAAATCAATCCGTGCCAGTTGATAAATATCCATGTGATATTTTTGAGTATTGGTTTTAATGAAGGCTTTTTCAAAAGAAGGATGCTTGTTTATAAAAGCGG
Organism: Methylococcales bacterium; assembly: GCA_023146575.1. GTDB lineage: Bacteria > Pseudomonadota > Gammaproteobacteria > Methylococcales > Methylomonadaceae > WTBX01. The sequence goes on along the minus strand of JAGLBU010000132.1, from coordinate 2,937 downwards.
TTCTAACTTCTGTACCGACTTCAAAACAACATTGTCCAATTGCCGCCCCAAGCCAAACAGATAATACGTTTGTTTGCATTTTTTGAAGGGTTTTTCCAATAATTCCTGCCAGTAAACCACGCCAGCCTGCATGAATAGCGGCTATTTTACCCCCATTTTCAGAACACAGTAATAAAGGTAGGCAGTCTGCCGTTAAAACCGTGCAAATAATATTCGATTTTTCAGTAAAACTTGCATCTGCATTAGGAAGGCTCTTTACTTTATCCGCCTGAACAACGGTTGCACTATGGGTTTGATTTAACCAAATAGGTTCAGTGGGTAGTTGTAAATTTTCTCGAATAAGTCGTCTGTTTTCCATCACGGTATCAATATCATCATCAACATGGGTGGCAGGATTTAGTGACGCATATGGGTTTAAACTGTTACCTCCTTGGCGTAATGTCATGACCGCATGAACCTGTGGTGGAATTTCCCAATCAGGAATTAAATAAGAACAATTGTTTGATGTTTTAGTAGGCATTAAAGGCAAACCTGCGTATGAGATAAAGTTAGAAAAAGAACAAATCCTAAGGAGTAGGTTCAGTTTTATTTTAACAAAAAATTATTAATAAAATCAATAGTATAAATGAGAACTAGTTGCCTTTAAAATGCTTGATTTATAAAGGTTGCAATTCAATAATAGATAAACAATAATATTGATGCGGTATATATTTCTGATCATAAACTGAGGATAAAATAATGGCTTTAATTACTTGGAATGTCGAGCAACATGAAACCAATGTTAATTTTGCGGATGATGAACATAAAGTATTGTTCGATAAGCTGAATAAATTATACGATTTAGCGATTGGTGGCGCTGAACGCGGTGCTATTGGGAGTCAGCTTGATGATTTGATTGCCTATGTTGTGGATCATTTTGCGCATGAAGAAAAAGAAATGCAAACCAAAAACTATGCAGGCTTTGGCGCACATAAAGCCGAGCATGACGCGCTTGTTGGAATTTGTGGTGGCTTACAAGCTAAATTTCATGCAGGCGAGGCGGATGTAACCGAAGAAGTGGGGCAAATGGTAAAAGGTTGGTTAGACAGCCATATTCCAGCATTTGATATGCCTTATGCGGATGTTTTAAACGGCTAAAAAAAATAATTTTAGTAACAAAAAGGTTTATGGAGTATAAAAGCCATAGACCTTTTTTTATGCCAAATGGAAAAGCTTTCTAGCTTACCTCTGCATCATGCGTTAAAATTGTAAGGCTAATTTATAAATAATTTTAGAGCTATTTTAACTGTTTAAGACTGAGCCTATAAAGGCTATAAAAAATTGTTACTTCTTGATATATAAAAACTTATTAATCGTATACAACCCTATTTTTTTGAGAGTAAAGATAGGATTGCATAGTCAGATGTAACAATATATTAGTTTATAACTACAAACTGGGAGGCTGCTCCGTGAAGCAAACAAAGCAACTGCTTGTCTATTTAACCTTGATGCTATCGGGGTTAAAGTCTGTAGAGGCAAGTGATTACACCCTTAATTTAATGAAAGGGGTAACAAAAACAAGTAATGACATCTATGACCTGCATATGCTTATCCTATGGATATGTGTAATTATTGGGATAGCTGTTTTTGGAACCATGTTTTATTCGATTTATTATCATCGTAAATCAAGAGGCCATAAGGCTGAACAATTTCATGAAAATACCACTGTCGAAATTATTTGGACGATTATTCCAACCATAATTTTGATTGCAATGGCGATTCCTGCGACTAAATTAATGATTGAAATGGATGATGTCAGTGAGTCTGAAATGTCTATTAAAGTCACAGGCTGGCAATGGAAGTGGGAATATGAATACATGGATAATGGCATTCATTTTTTCAGTAGTTTGGATGCAAAAAGTAATGAGGCACGCCAACTCGGTTCTGATATTGATCCTAAAACCGTTCCGCATTATTTACTGAATGTTGATAAACCGTTAGTGATTCCAGTTAATACTAAAATTCGTTTTTTGTTTACTGCCGCCGATGTCCTTCATTCGTGGTGGGTACCTGATTTAGGGTGGAAAACGGATACCATTCCAGGTTTTATAAACGAATCTTGGACACTGGTTCAAAAGGCGGGAACCTATCGCGGGCAATGTGCTGAATTATGTGGTAAAGACCATGGTTTTATGCCGATTGTTGTGATTGCAATGGAGAAACCTGAGTATGATCTTTGGGTTAAAGGCCAACAAGCTTTAGCAAAAGTTGAAGCGGCTAAGTCTGAAAAAGAATGGTCTCAAGCAGAATTAATGGCACAAGGAAAAGAAGTTTATACCAATAATTGTGCCTCGTGCCACATGGAAGATGGATCAGGTATGGCGGGAACATTCCCTGCTATTACAAATAGCGCAATTGTGATTGGCGATATAGAGAGTGAAATTAACATGGTTATGAACGGTCAAGGCATGATGCCAGCGTTTGGAGCAATGTTAAGCGCGGCAGATTTTGCAGCCGTTATAACCTATACCCGAAACAGTTTTGGTAACGCGGTTGGCGATTTAGTACAACCTTCTAAAATTAAGTCATTACAAGCGGCTTTAGTCAGCACAGATAATGACGACGAGGATGACGATTAAAGAATCTTTTTTTTCGTTTAAATCTTTTTTACATATTTAAAGAGGTAACTATTATGTCTGCTGTAGCAGCTGAACACGAACACACAGATGATCACCACGATCACGGGCCTGCCAAAGGCTGGATGCGGTGGATTGTCACAACCAATCACAAGGATATTGGAACACTGTATTTAGTTTTTGCCCTTACGATGTTTTTTGTAGGTGGCACGATGGCATTCATTATTCGGGCTGAATTATTTGAACCTGGAATGCAGTTTGTAGAACCTCAGTTTTTCAATTCCATGACTACCATGCACGCCTTAGTGATGGTTTTTGGGGC
>JAGLBU010000131.1 GCA_023146575.1 Methylococcales bacterium | reverse complement strand
ACTGATGTTTGGATTGCAGGAAAAAGAGTGTTAAAACAGCGCATATTAACCACCCTTGACCTTGATGAATTAAAAGCTAAATTACCGAAATGGCAACAACGATTATCCACCTTTAATTAATCATGTCTTATACCGATTTTAACTTAAGCCAAGTCAAAACAAAATTTGAGCTAACCGAAGTGCGAACCGCATTATTTCCAGATATAAAGGCAATTGAAGTCAGTGACTATTTAACCGAAGCCTTAGACATTGGCTTGGAATTAGCGCTTGCCACCGCTAGCGAAAAAGCCCGCTCAGAATTTATTATTGCGCCGATTTTATTTGAGCTAGAACGTCATCACCGAAAAAAACTGGCCATTTACTCAGGTGAACGTTTGGATGTTGATAAAACACAAGGGCTAACGGGTGAATGTGATTTTATTTTATCCAAAGGTCAAATGACGCATACGATACAAACACCTATTTTTGCGTTGGTGGAAGCAAAAAAAAATGATATATCGCAAGGTTTAGGGCAATGTGTCGCACAAATGGTCGCGGCAACACTTTATAATCAAACCCACAATAACGCTATTGCCAACCTTTACGGCTGTGTGACCACGGGTGAAACGTGGCAGTTTTTACGGTTACAAGAAAAGCGATTACAAATCGACAGTCAACGCCATTATATTAATGAAGTTGGAATTATTTTAGGCATTTTACAACAAATAGTGAAATCCGTTGACTAACTAAAAAACCAGTCCAAAATTTAAGTATAATACGGGTTAATTCATGAATAAATCAGCGAAGGAGACTTGACTTACATGACAGCATTAATAGGCATTATCATGGGATCCACATCGGACTGGGACACCATGCAACATACCGCAAAAATTTTAGAAGGTTTTAATATTCCGCATGACATTGACGTGGTTTCAGCGCATCGAACCCCTGATAAACTCTTTAATTATGCCGAAACTGCTCGAGAAAAAGGGCTGGAAGTGATTATTGCAGGGGCTGGGGGCGCGGCGCATTTACCGGGGATGGTGGCAGCAAAAACCAGTTTACCTATTTTAGGGGTTCCAATTCAATCAAAAGCCTTAAACGGGATGGATTCTTTATTATCGATTGTACAAATGCCTGCGGGTATTCCTGTGGCGACGTTGGCGATTGGTCGGGCTGGAGCGATTAATGCGGCGTTGTTAGCCACCGCGATTGTGTGTAGTAAATACCCAACCTATCAATTTGCTTTGGATGATTATCGTCAGCAACAAACCGATACCGTCATGAAAAATTCTGATCCGCGTAAGGTATTGTCATGAAAGTGGGAATTTTAGGCGGTGGACAATTAGCACGGATGTTAGCGCTTGCAGGCGTGCCTTTAGGCATTGAATTTATTATTTTAGACCCCAGCGCCGAGGCAGGCGCGGTTCGATTGGGTGAGCATTTACAGGGTGATTATGATGATAAAGCCTTATTAACCCAATTAGCTGAAAAAGCCGATGTCGTCACTTATGAATTTGAAAATGTACCCTCAGAAGTCGCCGCGTTTTTAAGCGAAAAAACCACTGTCTACCCGTCTGCTAATGCCTTAGCGGTGGCACAAGACCGATTGGTTGAAAAAAACTTTTTCCATCAATTAAACATTCCCACTGCCCCTTTTGCCAATATCACGTCTTTAGAGGATTTACAACAGGCGATGACCACCATCGGCTACCCTGCGATTTTAAAAAGTCGGCGCATGGGCTATGACGGCAAAGGGCAAATTGTTTTAAAAACGGCGGATGATTTAGCGCCTGCGTGGGAAAGCATTCAAGGTGTACCGTCTATTGTGGAAGGCTTTGTCGAATTTACTCGTGAAATTTCTATTTTAGCCGCACGCAACCCAAAGGGCGAGGTGGTGTATTACCCTTTATCCGAAAATCAACATAGCCAAGGGATTCTACGGGTATCCGAAGCGCAAAAGAATGATCGCATGCAAGCGAAAGCGCAAAAATATGTCGGTTATTTATTAAAAGAATTGGATTATGTGGGCTTAATTGCCTTGGAATTATTTGAAGTAAAGGGGAAATTACTCGCCAATGAATTCGCACCAAGAGTTCATAACTCAGGGCATTGGACGATTGAAGGTGCAAAAACCAGTCAATTTGAAAATCATCTTCGTGCTATTTTAGATTTACCCTTAGGCTCAGCTAATACACGCGGTTTTACGGGCATGGTCAATTTTATTAGCAACGTGCCTGATGTTGAAAAAATACTGAGTATTCCCAATGCGCATTTACATCTTTATGATAAAAGCGCTCGAAAAGGGCGTAAAGTCGCGCACGTTGGAATCTGTTCTAATAATAGGCCCAATTTTTTTTCGGCGCTGATGTCGGTGCTGGAGTTGGCAGTACAATGTAATGTTGATGATTAAAAGGCATATTGATTGATGAAAACACAGCAAATTTTTGATTACCCCCTGTTTAATTTAGGTTTTCGGGCTTTTTTTGCCTTAGCGGGTTTGTCGGCATTAGGGTTAATTACCCTCTGGAGCAGTGTTTTTAAAGGGTCGATGGTATTGGATAATTATTACCCTCCGACGTATTGGCATGCGCACGAAATGTTGCTGGGCTATTCGGTAGCCGTCATCAGTGGATTTTTATTAACCGCCGTGCGTAATTGGACGGGAAAAGAAACCGTCAAGGGCGATCAATTAGCCTTCTTATGTTTGTTGTGGCTCTACGGACGAATTGTACCTTTTTATTCCGAATTATTACCCGATGTAGTGATTGCGGCAATTGATTTTGCCTTTTTACCGATTTTAATTATCTGCGTCTGCAAGCCAATTGCCGAAGTCAAGAAACCTAAAATGCTGTTATTACCCTGTTTATTATTCATCATGATGATTGGCAATGCCTTTATTCATGCGGATATTTTAGGCTGGTATGATGACAGCGCTTATACAGGGATCACCTTGGTTATTTCGACCATAATTACGATTATATTAGTGATTGCAGGGCGAGTCTTTCCCTTTTTTACCGAACGAGCATTGTCAGGCGTGTTAGTGATTCGTAATCCTGCCTTAGATAGGATTGCGATTGTATCCTCAATAATCGTTTTTGGGTTATTACTTGCCGAAATATCTGGTTTATGGTTAGCGATTATGGCGACCGTCGCGGTGATTGCGAATATTGTTCGGGTAGCAACGTGGTATGTACATCGCGTTTGGTACATCCCTTTATTATGGGTGTTATACATTGGTTATGGCTGGATTATACTGGG